>JALVTI010000032.1 GCA_027035985.1 Aquificales bacterium
ACGTCGACATATGCACCGACCGAATAACGGTTATTAGATACTGCAAAACCCCCGAAAGGAAAAAAATAGATGAACTCACCGAGGAGGTTTGCGTAAACAATTCCCTCCTAAGGGGGTTTACCGTTGTTGACACACCGGGAATAAACTCCGTTCTCGAGCATCACACCTATATAACGGAGCAATTTCTCCCAAAGAGCGACGTCATTTTGGTGGTTCTCCCCGCCCCCAACCCCCACACCAAGCCTATATGGGATTGGGTTGACCGGATAGGGAAAGATTTCGGTAAAAAGCTCGTCTTCATACTCCAACAAAAGGATTTGGTTTCACCCGAAGCCCTAAAGAGGTTAGTTGAAAAAGTAAAAACCTACGCGAGGGAGAGGGGAATAGAAGACCCCAAGGTGTTCCCCGTTTCTGCCCTCCTCGAACTGAAGGGGGAAGAAAATAGCGGATTTTCCGAACTTAGGAAGTTTTTGGAGGAAAACTACACCGGCGAGAGACAGATAAAGGTAAAGCTCCTCAACCTGAGGAACGAACTTATCAAATTCACCCAAAGGTGTTTGGAGGATATAGAGAACCTCGAAAGGGAGGGGGAGGAACTAAAAAACCGCCTCGAGGAGGTCTTAAACCTACTCGATAGAAAACTCCAAGAGGCGAAGAGGTATAAGGAGAATCTCCTTAGGTCGGTTGACGATTGGATAGGGTCCCTTACCGAGAAGGTGGCAAACCGCCTCGAGGGTATATCCCTGCTCGACCTAACCCTCCGCAAGTCGAAAGTGGAGGAGGCTCTAAAGGGTCTAAAGGTGGACATAGAGGAGGAGCTCCGCAGGTTTACCCAATACACCCTAATTCCCAACCTCGAGTTATTTGAAGAGGGCGTTCTGAAGCCGGCGGTAGCCCAAGCCGCCGAAAGGCTTAGAGAATTCGAACGCTACCAAAAAAAATTGGGTAAAAAGGTAGCCCCTTCGGGGGAAAGGGAGGTGCTGAGAGCCTTCGAAAGTTCCCTTGGTTTGGTAAAAGTTGGCGGTGGGGAAGAGGCGGTCGCCGTAATGGGCGGGAGTCTGCTCGCCGGCTCCTTAATGATGCTTCTCGGCGGCTCCTTCGCGGTCGACATAACCGGGGGTGTTGTGGCGTCGCTTGGCGTCCTCCTCGGTATAGGCTGGATAGTCCGAAAGAGGAGAAAACTCCTAAAGGAGCTTAGGGATATCCTCCAGACCCAGATAGGGGAGAGGTTGAAACGGGAATTGGAAAAACTTGTAGAGGAGAGGTTAAACGAAACCCTCCTATCGATGAGGAATTACGTGAAGAGTCGCCTCGAAACGGTGGAGCAAAATCTAAGGGAACTAAGAGGGGCAAAGGAAAGACTTATTTCCCTCCTAAGGGAACTTCAAAACTTCAATCCTTGACGAGAAAATAAAACTCCTTAAACCTCCTGTGTTTCTTTATATCCCTTAAAAAGACCAAAAAGCGGGACTCCGAACCGGTATAGAGCTCCACCCGTTTGACAACCTTCCATCCCTTCAAGGGTTTGGGGGAAAAGAGCAAGACCTCTTTGGGGTTGAAACGCCTTAACCCCTCCTCCGAATGGAGCACATAAACCTTTCCCCTCCAGTAGAAGGGAAAGTCTTTGTAAAAGTATCCCAAACAGAGGAATTTTTTATCCGCGAAGCGGCTTTTTAGTCCGGTAATAACCTCCTTGTAGGGGCGGTACTGCTCGACGAAGGGTAAAACGGCGAAAACGAAGAGGTATAAGATAGGTATTACGGCGATGATATTCCTCATAAGCTCGTATCTGCTCAAAGAAGCCCAAAGGGCTAACGCCAAAAGGAAGAAACTCCAAAGGGCTAAATTGGTAATGGCGTCCAAAAAGTGGAGGGAGAAAAGGAAAGCTGCCGATAGGAGGAGCAGAATAAGGTAGTTCAAACCCGCTATAAGCGGGTGCCTAAGCCCGTCGAGGCGGGCGGTTAAAACTGCCATGGCGGGGAAGGCGGGGAGGATGTAAACCGGTATCTTCCCTTTAGCTACGGTAAAGGCGGCAATCGTTATGCCGAACCACGAGAGGGGAAAGAGAAGGTTTTTGTATTCCTTTAGGCGGAAAAGCAGACCTATAAGCGAATAGTAGAAGTGGAGCGAGAGGGGTAAAAATGCCCAAAGTATCACCACGAGGTAAAAGCTCCAATTCCACCCCTTGTTGGGGTTAAAAGCCCTGTGGATTACCTCCGATTGGAAAACCTTTATAAACAGTTCCCCGTAGTGGTTGTAGGCGTAGAGATACCACCCTAAAACGGGTAGGGAAGCCAAAATTCCCCAAAAGGTTATTTTCAAAAAGGTCTTTATTCCCCATTTGAGGTCTATATCCTTCAAAACCCACTTTAGGAGGAGGTAAAAACCCGCCGTTCCGAGGTAGAGGGCTAAAAAGGGAATACCCTTTGTGAGGAGGGCGAGCGACAGGAATAACCCCGAAAGGGGGAGGAAGATTTTACCTATCCCCTCGAGGTAGAGGTGCAGAGTAATAAAAGACCCCGTTAGGAAGAACAAAAGCGGCATTTCGGGGGCGTCGTAGCGCGCCAGCGCAAAGACCTGCAGGGCGGAGAGAAACACGAGGGCGGCGGTAAGTCCGAAGCGCCAACTTTTTAAAAAACTCCCGTAGAAGAGTAGCAAAAGGGCTGTTCCGAAGGTCGATAGAAGCGGCACCAATCGGGTTTGCCACTCTCCTATACCGAAG
>JALVTI010000033.1 GCA_027035985.1 Aquificales bacterium
GCATTCCAAGTTCAGTTCTAACTCTTTCCTTTTTATTCCCCTTTACGTTTCCTTCATTCAATGTTTTATCCCCAAAACGGGTAAAAAATCTTCCATCTTCATACCCCGAGAGCCTTTAATCAGGTAAACGGTATCCCTCCGAGGGTGAAACTTTGATAAAAGCTTCTTAAGGTGGTCTTTATCGAAGCTGTAAAAACACCTTTTGGTCTTTATAACTTTGCAGGTAGACCGCGTTAGGTTTCCAAACAGGTAGACCTCATCTATTGGGGATTTCTCCATAAATTTTCCCATCTTTAGGTGTTCTTTTATCTCTTCCTTTCCCAGTTCGAGCATATCGCCGAGGATTAAAACCCGTTTGCGATATCCCTCTATCTTCGAGAGTGTCCTTATCGCTGAGGCTACCGATAGCGGGTTGGCGTTGTAGGCGTCGTTTATAACCAGATAGCCGTCCCCCAAAAGGGGTTGCATTCTTCCCCACTCGCCCCTAAAGGTGGAAAAGGCTTCCGTAAATCCCTCCCAAGGGAAACCCAATACTTTCAAAACACCTATAGCGGCTTCGGTCGCCCTAACTATTCCCTCACCCAAAAGGGGAACCTCTAGAATTTTATCTTCTACCTCCATAAGGGTCTTTCCTGTTTTTAAAAACCGATAGCGGGATACTTCAACATCTCCGCCCCTACCGAAGGTTAGGTAATCCTTTTCCCCCAAAAGGTGGCGGTAGCACTTCTCTACCTCTTTTGGAATAACCGCTCTCTTTACACTCGGTGGGAGGAATATTTCACCCTTCGCACACAGGAGATTTTCGAAGTTTCCAAAACCCTCGAGGTGGGCTTTTCCCACGGAGGTTAACACCGAAAGGGTGGGTTTTAAGAGTTCCCCCAACTGGGAGATGTTTCCCCTTCGGTCGGCGCCGAGTTCGAAGACCCAAAAGTCGGCGTTGGGGTCGGCGTTTGCGAGTGCGAGGGGCAAGCCTATCTGCGAGTTTAGGTTTCCCGGCGTTTTGTAGACCCCGTAGCGGTGGGCGAGTAGGTGGGCGATAAGCTCCTTTGTAGTGGTCTTGCCCGCCGAACCGGTGACGGCTATTATTTCCTTTCCCTTAAATTTCTCCCGCCGAAGGCGGGCTATCCCTTTCAGGGCTTCAAAGGTATTTTCAACCTCAATAGCGAAAGCCCTGCGGGTGAGTTTTTGAATTTGGGACGGCGAGAGCTTGCCCCTCTCGAAGAGAAATCCGACTGCCCCCCTCTTTAGAGCCTCCCCTATAAAGGTGTGTCCGTCAAACCTTTGACCCCTTAATGGAACAAAGAGTTCGCCACCCCTAACGGTTTTCGAATTTATGGAAACCCCCCTAAAGGTTCGGGGCAGACCGTAATGTCTCCCCTTGAGGTGTTTCGCCAATCGGAGGCTATACATGGGTCGAAAGTTAAATTTAAATCTATGGCGGAAAAGAGACTCCACGCTTTTATCTTCGGTAGGGTTCAGGGTGTGGGATTTAGGTATTTCACCGAAAAGAGGGCGAATTTATACGGACTTACCGGTTGGGTTAGAAACCTCCCCGACGGTAGGGTGGAGGTGGTAGCCGAAGGGGACGAAGTCCTACTAAAGGAGTTTTTGGAGGATTTGAAGAAGGGTCCCCCGCTCGCGCGGGTCGACGATATAGAAGTCCACTGGGAGGAACCTACGGGGGAATTTCTCGAATTCTACATAAGGAGGGATTTTTAAAGCTCCCCAAAGGGGGAACCTCAAAAAAGCCTAAAATTCCTTTATAAGTTCCTTCAATTCATCCACGGTTAACCACCAGTCGTTTTTATCACTTCTAAACATAAACCCCTCGGGAAGTTTTTCAAAATTTTTCCACTTATTGAGGTCTTTTGTTTCAAATTCGAACTGCGGAAGGATTACAAAATAAGTTTTCCCTTCGGGGGTCTTTACCCTTACCGCATGCATACTCTCCTCCTCCGAAAGGAGGGTCTCGTGAAGTTTTTCTCCCGGACGGATACCGATTATTTCCCATTCGCAGTCGGGACATATAGCCTTGGCGAGGTCGGTTATTTTCATACTCGGTATGTAGGGAACAAAGATTTCACCTCCAACGCTCTCTTTGAGGGCAAATAGAACGGTTTCCACACCTTGCTCGAGGGTTATCCAAAACCTCGTCATACGGGGGTCTGTTATGGGAAGTTTTTTCACCCCTTTAGCCACCAGCTCTTTAAAGAAGGGAATCACACTTCCACGGCTACCAACAACATTTCCGTAGCGTACAACCGCAAAGGTGGTTTCTTTAGAACCGGTGTATGCGTTAGCCGCTATAAGGAGTTTTTCCATAGCCAACTTTGTAGCCCCGTAAAGATTTATCGGATTAACCGCTTTATCGGTGGATAGTGCTATAACTTTTTTTACCCCTTGGTCAATAGCGGCATTGATAATATTTTGCGCCCCGTAGATGTTGGTCTTTACGGCTTCGGAAGGATTGTATTCGAGTATCGGAACATGTTTTAAAGCCGCCGCATGGATTACGTAATCGACCCCTTCAAAGGCTCTGTACAATCTTTCCTTGTCCCGTATATCTCCGAGGAAAAACCTCAAATTGGGATATTTCTCCCGGGGAAACTCCTTTCGCATTTGGTATTGTTTGAATTCATCCCTGCTGAAGACTATAACCTTCTTGGGTTTGTATCTTTCGAGGATTGTTTTTACAAATTTCCTTCCGAAGGAACCGGTTCCTCCGGTTACTAAAACGGTTTTTCCCTCAAAAATATCGACACTCACAGGTTAAACCCCCTTAATTAATAACTTGTAGAGTTGATACAAAATAAAGTAGGTAGCCGAAAGTCTATTTTGGTTCCTATCGTAGGGAAATACCTTTTTAAAGACCTCAACCCCATCGGGATGGGCTACGGCGAAATAGGTCAGCCCAACCGGTTTTTCCGCCGTTCCTCCGCCGGGTCCCGCTATTCCGGTCGTGGATACGCCTATGTCGGTCTTTAGCAGTTTCCTAACACCGATAGCCATCTCCTCAGCCGTTTGGGCGCTAACGGCGCCGTATTTCTGAAGGGTCTCCCTCTTAACCCCCAAAATCCTTTCCTTTACCTCATTGGAGTAGGCTACAACCGAACCTTTGAAGTATTCGCTACTTCCGGGAACGTTTACCAGTGTGGCGGCTACCAAACCACCGGTGCAACTCTCCGCGGTGGATACGGTAAGGTGGCGTTTCCTAAGCAGTTTTCCGACCACCTCCTCCAACTCTTCACCTTCGGAGGTAAAAAACTCTTCGGTTTCCAAAAGGGGGATTCTCTCCTCGGAGATTACCGAAAGATATTTTTCGTTGAGTAACACGTTATATGATAGTTCCATCGGGATATTTTCCACCGCGTCGGGATAACTTCTGTAAACAAATACCTTCTTATGGAAGACATTTTCCTCCTCCCATACCCTTTGGAGCAATTTCTCCACTTCCCCCCATTTGGCGGTAGATAAGGGCAAAAACAGGTTTATATGGTCTAAAACCAATTCCTCCAGGTAGAGGAAAGGACTCTCTATCTCCGGCGATACGACGACTATATCTTCCTTTCTCCCTATGAAGGAGCGGTAAGAACCGTTTTCAAACTTTATCTGGTCTATGTCCCAAAGCAGGTCGGTAAAAAGGCGGAAGATTTTCGAAACTTGAGCTTCGGAAGGAAAGGTGTTCAAAAAGTAAACGGTAAAACCCATCAAGGGTTAATTAAACCTTAATCAGCAAGGCATTACAAAATACCGCTATACCGTCGATGTCGCAAAAACCCTCCGTTGTTTTCCCCTTTACGTTAACCCTTCCCCTATCGACCTTTAGGAGTTTCGCCAAGTTCCCGACAATTCTCTCCTTGTGGGGTGAAATTTTAGGTCTATCGCAAACGACGGTGCAATCGATGTTTCCTATCCTATACCCGAGTTCTTCCATCATATGGATAGCCTTTCGGAGGAAAATCTCGCTGGGGGCATCTCTCCACTTAGGGTCTTTGGGGGGAAATAATTCCCCTATATCGGGTGCAGCTAGGGCGCCCAAAATTGCGTCTGTAATGGCGTGGAGCAAAACGTCGGCGTCGGAATGCCCCTTTAGGGAAAGTTCGTTAGAAATAATTACACCGCCCAGTTTTAAAGGTTTATCCCCATCGGGGTCGAAGGGGTGGCTGTCAAAACCAAAGCCTATGCGGAACATTAGGAGTTTGTTATATTAACTGCTCTTATGTTTAAAGTGGAATTTGCCAGCTTTAGAGATTGGGATATGTCCCGCTGGCTTAGGTTTATAGCCGGTTCGGTTTTATTGGTAGTGACCTTAATAGGGATACTACCCGCCGCGTGCGTCCACTGGTTTTGGAAAGCCTTTTTGATATTTATGGCTCTCAACCAAATTCAATCGGCGTTTACCAACTGGTGTCCGGTAATGGATTTCCTTCGCGCATTGAAGGTTAAGGAGTGCGAATGATAACCCCTTTTGGTCTCTTTTTTAATTCATAAATTCCCTTAAGCAGAAGGTTTTAAAATTCCCCCTTCGGAGGTTCGAGGTTGGAAAAACTGATAAAGTCTTGGGAAAACCTTCCACTCACCAAAGAGGAACTGGAAAGGAGAAGGGAAAAACTCGAAAGGTTGTTCGAAGAATTTCTCACCACTTTGGGTTTCGATTGGAAAAACGACCCCAATATGGTCGACACCCCCCGAAGGGTGGCTAAGATGTTTCTCGAATTTACCGAGGGGAATTTCACCCCCATGCCTCCGGTAACGGTTTTCGACCTCTCGAGTATGGAAGTGGACGAAGTTGTGGAAAAGGTTCCCGTATTTGTGGGTCCCATAGAGATAAAGTCGCTATGCTCCCACCACTTTTTGCCGATAATTGGGAATGTTTATTTCGAATATATCCCCGAGGACAAAGTCCTCGGGCTTTCGAAAATACCGAGAATAATAAAGTGGCTCGCCCGCCGTCCCATAATACAGGAGCTGTTTACCAAACAGGTTGTTAAAACTTTCCTAGACCTACTTCCAACCGTTAAGGGGATAGCGATTTACGTAAAGGCTAAACACATGTGTATGACCGTAAGGGGTGTAAACGAGAGCAACGCCTATATGGTCACCGAGGCTTTTTACGGACTCTACGAGGAGAGCGAAGACCTAAGGGCAAACTTTTTGAGGAAGATAAAGGAATAGAACACTTTTTGGGTTTCCTTCCTTTTTCGCATTACCCTCTGAGGTATCCGAGAAAAACAACCCTTAAAAAGTGTAGGGAGATAAAAGGAAACCTTTAAGAGGAAACCAGAGCCTCAAACCACTTTTTGAGAATTTCAAACTGCCTGTGGGTGTTGTACTCGTCAGTATCCATCGGCGATTTGAAGAAAAAGGCGAGCTCTTTAACGACACCCTTTTGTCCCTTCTTCTTAGCCAGGAGTAGAAAGCGCGCTATATCCAAAACGAGCGGTGCGGCTACTATTGCGTCTATGGCGTCCCAAATGAAGTAAAACTTCATTTTCGTTCCCAAAAAGCCTTGGAAGTGTATGAAATCGAAAGCGGTTTTGTTATCCTGCAAGGAAGGGAAGTAATTTATCTCGGTAATGGTATAGGGGTAGTAGCCCAATATCTTGCCCACAACCTTATCTTTAGAAACTATCTTGCTCCGTTTGTTTTGCTCGTGTGCCAACACCTTCCCGTCGAGGTCTCCGAGAATGTTGTAACCCATCCATCCCAAAACTTTTAGATTTCTGTAGGCGAACATGGGCGCCAAGGTGGTTTTAACCAAGGTTTCCCCAGTTTTTCCGTCGTTTCCGGCGTGGGGAACCCCAACCCGTTCGGCAAGCTCTTTTAAGGCGGGAATTGAGGACGAAACGCTGGGGGTAAAGTTTGCAAAGGGTATGCCATTTTTCAGCGAAACGTAGGCGTAGAGCATAGATGCCGTGACTTTATCCCTCCTATCCTCCTCTATAGCCCTTTCAAACCCCTCCAGGGTGGCATGATATTCGGGGTCGAACTCGGGGGTCGGTTCGGTGGACGCGACATTTATCGCAACGGTTTCGTTATCGGCAAACTCCAAAAGGTCTTTTTCCAATCGCTCAACAATCTCCTTAAGGGTTAAACCTTCATCCTCCAAAGTGGATAAAGGTTTTAGTTCTTCAAGAACCCCCTCACCGCAGTTTAGCGCCGTGCCCTTTTTGGCTTTTATCTTTTCCAAATCCTCTTTGAGTTTTAAAAGAATTCTGTAATCGAAGTGTTGGTTTAATTCCCAATGTTCCTCCACTATTTGGAAGAGGTTTTTATCGATTTCCCTTATATCGTGTCCGCCAAATTGGAAATCCAAGGGGGCGTAATCTTTTAACCTTTCAAAAATAGGCAATTCGGAAACCAAACCGGTAGTATCGCTTAAACCCTTTTTTATAGCTCTCTCACCCACAACCGCAGTGGAACCGACTATGCCGTAAAGACCGAAAAGCCAAAGCTTCATAAAAGCTTCTATTCTCCTCCCACCCTAAGAGGTTTCAAGGTAAATCTATCAAAAGTTTTGAGGTTAAACTTAATCCTACCTAAGGAGGACGGTAATGGGATACGAAACTATTAGAGGTTCGGTTATCGCACTAATAACCCCCTTTAGGAACAACGGAAAAGAGGTCGACTACGAAGGGTTGAAAAAACTCATCGATTACCAGATAGAAAACGGCACCGATGCGATTTTGGTCTGCGGAACTACGGGGGAAAGCCCCACCCTGACCTACGAAGAGCACGAAAACGTTATAAAGGTTGCCGTGGAGCACGTAAACGGACGCGTGCCGGTTATAGCGGGAACCGGTGCAAATTCCCTCCACGAGGCTATAGAGCTTACCGCCTTTGCCAAAGAAGCGGGTGCCGATGCCGCCCTCGTTGTCGTGCCCTATTACAACAAACCTTCCCAAGAGGGTCTTTACAGACATTACAAAACCTTGGCTAAAGAGGTCGATATCCCCATTATCGTTTACAACATCCCCGGTAGAACCTGCAGGGAGATAGAGGTTTCGACCTTAAAGAGGTTGAGAGAGGAGTGCCCCAACATCATCGGTTCCAAAGAGAGTGTTGGCAACATGGATAGGATCTCGGAATTGAAAAAGGAACTCGGGGAGGACTTTGTAATACTATCCGGCGACGACAGCCTTACCCTACCCATGATAGCGCTGGGTGCCGACGGCGTTATATCGGTTGCGAACCACATCTTTCCCAAAGAGGTTAAGGAAATGGTTTCCGCCGCCCTCGAAGGGGATTTCGAAAGGGCTAGGGAAATCCATTACAGGTTATATCCTCTATTCAAAGCCCTGTTTATGGACACTAACCCCGTACCGGTTAAAACGGCAACGTGGATGCTGGGGCTTATAGAGGAAAAATCCTTTAGGCTACCCCTCTGCGAGATGTCTCCCGAAAAGGAGGAGAAATTAAGGGAAATCTTAAAATCCTACGGTCTCAACGTCGTCCGTTAATTTTTCATCTTTTCGTTTAATACCGAAAATAAACTATTTATGGTTATAGACGTTTACGCTTCCGGGGAGGGTTATCTCCTCTACCTCCTCTTAAGGGACTATCTAACCGATATTCACAGCGACTTGTGCCTACGCTACATCGACCGCCCCCTAACAGCCGGAGGAAATATATCCATCTTTCTTATTCCCCAACCCTCCGAATGGGAAATTCAAACCCTTTCCGCCGTTCCCCGAAAGGGAAAAACCTTTATTCTGTCCGCCAATTGCGGGGATATTCCCGAATGTATGGAACTCAAAGGGGAATATCTGATAGAGGGTTTAGCCCTCGTGCTGGACGAGATTCTCAACAATCCCCAACTGGCGGAGGAGATAAGGATGATAAAGCCCCAAATAGACGGAGACCTGATGAAAACCTTAACGGAAAAATTAACCTTCTACATCCCCCTGGCGGTGGCGAAGAGGGATACAATCCTAAAGGGATGGAAATACTATCTCGGACTAAAGGGGTTTCCCCTAAGCGGATACCTATACCCCTTTGAGGAGAGACAGATTTTGTCGATACTCTCCAACGTGGGTTTCCAAGACAAGATGTTTCCCCTCCTGCTGGGAAGAACTAAAACCGACTTCGTGGAGGAAATAAAGAGGAGGGGCTTTGTTCCCGTAGAGGTGTTGCTAAAGGCTAAAAATAACCTCGAGAGCGAACTCAATTACATACTTCTCGCCAAGTCGGTGGCGGAAAATCTCCAAAAACTTTGAGGGGAAATTTTTCCCCAACAATTTTTTACAGTTCCAACACCTATAGGTGAAAGAGAAAAGGGGAAAACTATTAGGGAACGAATTTTTTCTTGAACTCTTCGAGGGTTTTCTTAATTCCCTCTTCGATTTCGGGGGTGAGGTCTTTGACCTCCCTAATTTTCTGCAGAAGGTCTTGTTTCTCCGCGTCGAGGTAAGCGTAAAGTTCTTTTTCAAACTTCCTAACAGCCTCAACGGGTATATCGTCGAGGTAACCCCTGGTTCCGGCGTAAATGGCTATAACCTGCTTTTCGAAGGGGATGGGGTTATAGGGTTCCTGCTTGAGGAGCTCAACCAATCTCATACCCCTTTCGATAACCTTCTTGGTAGCCTCGTCGAGTTCGGACGCGAATTGAACGAATGCCTCCAGCTCCCTGAACTGCGCGAGGTCTAGACGGAGTTTACCAGCAACCTTTTTCATTATTTTGGTTTGGGCGGCACCACCGACCCTGGAAACAGAAATACCTACGTTAATAGCGGGTCTTATACCTTTGTTGAATAGGTCGGTTTCGAGGAATATCTGACCGTCGGTAATAGATATAACGTTGGTGGGAATGTATGCGGTAACGTCACCCGCTTTAGCCTCGATGATGGGGAGCGCGGTCAGCGAACCGGCGCCGAGCTCGTCGTTGAGTTTTGCCGCGCGCTCGAGCAACCTCGAGTGGAGGTAGAACACGTCACCGGGATAGGCTTCCCTACCGGGGGGACGTCTCATAAGCAGGGAGAGTGCCCTGTAAGCCTCGGCGTGCTTGGTCAGGTCGTCGTAGATGACAACGGCGTGCATACCGTTATCCCTGAAGTATTCGCCAATCGTACAACCGCTGAAGGGTGCGAGGAATTGCAGTGCGGGTGCCATATTCGCGTCGGCAACCACAACGGTGGTGTATTCCATAGCGCCGTGCTTTTCGAGGAGGTCAACCAGCCTTGCAACGGCGTTTCTCCTCTGACCTATAACGACGTAAACGGCATAAATCTTATCGTCGGGATTCTGCTCGTTGTGCTGTTTCTGGGCGAGAATGGTATCGATACAAACGGTGGTTTTACCGGTGTTTCTATCACCGATGATGAGCTCCCTCTGACCCCTACCTATGGGAATCATGGCGTCGATAGCCTTGATACCGGTTTGGAGGGGTTCGTGAACGGGTTTTCTCTTAACGATACCGGGTGCGATTTTTTCAACGGGGGAATAGTATTCGTATTCGATAGGTCCCTTGCCGTCGAGGGGGTTACCCAAGGGGTCTACCACCCTGCCGATAAGACCCTTTCCAACGGGGATGGAGAGGATTTGACCGGTTCTCTTAACCAAAGAACCTTCCTTAATACCCGCTTCGGAACCAAGTATGATAATACCGACGTTGTCTTCCTCGAGGTTGAACGCAACACCCTTAACGCCGGTGTCGAATTCGACGATTTCCATAGCCATTACGTTGTCGAGTCCGTATGCCCTAGCGACACCGTCACCGACGTAGTAAACGACACCGACCTCGTCCAATTTAGCCTTGGGTTCAAACTCTTTAAGTCTCTCTTCCAAAATTTTCAAAGCCTCTTCATAGGACAAAGCCATGTTTTACCTCCCAAAGTGTTATATTTTGAGTGCAAGTTCCCTTAGAAGGTCTTTAAGCGATGCGTCCACCACAAAAGAGGTGGTTTTAACAACAAATCCGCCAATGAGTTCGGGGTCTGTTTTGAATTCCACTTCGAGTTTTTTGTTCAATTTCCCTTCGAGGGTTTCGACCAATTTCTTTTTCAACTCTTCGGGGAGTTTGGATGCGGAAATTACTTCCGCCTTTGCGGTTCCAAGAACGTTTTCCAACTCGTATTGGTAAGCCCTAATTATCAGGGATAGGTATTTAAAGGCGTGGTGCTTTATCAAAAATAACAATAGCTCTTCGGCGAGACCCTTATCCTCTATATCGAGCCTTTCGACGAATTCTTTAACGATAGCCGCCTTTTCGGATAGGGAAAGCTGTTCGTTCAAAACGATATCCTTAAAGGCTTTATTCTTTTTGTAGAGTTCGTCCAAGGTTTTCAGCAGTTCGAGGAACCTAATCTGCTCTTCCGTTTTTCCCGCCAATCTGTTGAGGAGAACTTTAACAACTCTTTTTGCCAAATTCGAACCGCGAGACATGGTTTACCCCCTTAATTTTTGCTGAGTTCCGAGAGCATCCTTTCGGCGAAACGTTTCTGCTGTTCGGGGTCGGAGAATACCTCTTTCAGCATGGCGGTAGACATCTGAATAGCCTTTTCGGCGGCGTATCTCCTCAACTCCTCTTTGGCTTTATTGGTCTCTATTTCGATAACCTTTTCGGCCTTCTCCCTAATTCTTTGCGCAACCTCTTGGGCTTGGGATATCATCTGTTCCCTTTCCCTTTGGGCGGTCTCTTCGGCTACCTTTAGACCTTCCTCATATTTCCTCTTAGCCTCTTCCAAAGCCTCTTTTGCCCTCTGGAGTTCCTCCTTAGCCTTTCTGTGGTTCTCCTCGGCTTCCTGGACGCTCTTTAGGATGCTGTTTTTGTAATCCTCAACCCACTTGAGGAAGGGGTCTTTGAAGAAGTAAACGAGTGCCCCGACGACTATCGCTATGTTTATACCTTTCCAGATTAAAACGGCGGGTCTCTCCAATTCGGGACCCCCGCCGGCGTGCTCCGCCGCCGCAGCTATACCGGCGGAAATCAGCAAAGCCGTTAAAGTCCATATATGTCTTTTACCCATTATTTCCTCTCCCCAACAAATTTTTCGACGATTATTTTGGCTAGAACTTCGACTTTTTGCTCGAGTTCAGCCTTAGCCTTTTCGAGTTCAGCCGCTATTTCGGCTTTTACCTTCTCGATTTTCTCATCGGCTTCGCGTTCCGCTTCGGCGATAATCTTGTCAGCTTCGGCTTTAGCCTCTTTGCGCGCCTTTTCGATTATCTCATGGGCTTTGGCGCTCGCTTCGGCGAGTATCTTTTCCGCCTCTTGGAGGTAGTGAGCCGCCTCCTCGCGGAATTTCTCCGCCTCTTTGTTCAGCTCGAGAATGCGGGCATTCCTTTGGTCGACCGTTTTGGAGTAAGGTTTTATGTAAATCAGATTGACCAGAAATAGGAATATCAGGAATAGGATTGCCTGAATTACCAGGGTATGGTTTAACAAAACGCCTATGTCCATTTCTTCCTCCCGATGGGGTTTTCCCGTTTAAAACCTCATTATTATAAAAATCGGAAAGTTTAAGGCTCTCCCATTTAAGGGAAGAGCAATTTCAAAAGCTCCGTCGGTCGGTTTATGTAATAGTCGGGTTCTATCCCCTTTAGGGGTTCGGTATAACCCCATAGCGCATAGGCAACCTTTGCACCGGCTTCCTTGGCGGCGATAACGTCTTCGGAGCGGTCTCCTACCACAAGGGTATTTTCCGGTTTTACACCCAACCGGTCGGTGATGTAGAGGATATGTTCCTTTGAGGGTTTATGTTCTTTGGGCAAATTCCTACCCACGACGAGGTCGAAATAA
>JALVTI010000034.1 GCA_027035985.1 Aquificales bacterium
CTCTATAAGGTACTGACATAATACGAGTCAATTATGAGATACTTATTATTAATTTCATTACTTTTTTTATTAGCAATAGCTTCCTTTGAATTTAGTTTTTTCTATGTTGAAAAAAATTTTTCATTAGAATTTAGAACTTTTAACAAAGCCTTAGCCAAACAGGTAAAGTTTTACATTTTCAGAAATAAAAAACTTACGTGGATAATAGGGGGAGACAGAGCGGTATTTATTAATAATAAGTCTATACATATTGATAATTTTTTTGCTAAAAGCAAACTTTTTAAGCTAGAAGCTTTTGCTGAAACGGCTCAAATCTTTCTTAAAAAGAAAGAAATTCTTTTACAAAGGAATGTATTTATATCTTTCATTCATAAGGGAAAGCTTACAACTGTAACTACAAATAAGGCAATTTTGGACTTAAAAAGGAATGTTATTTATGGGAACAGCCCTGTCCTTATAAAGGAAGGCATGAAAAAAATAAAAGGTCGCGGATTTAAATTCCTTATAAAGGATGATATCCTAAAAATATATGAAGGTATTACAAGCTTATAAAGCACTAACAGTAATAGCATTATTTTTTTCCTTTATATCTCTAAGTTTCTCCAAAATTCTTATAGTCGCATCGGTTACCAACATTCAGAAAGATAAAGTTATATATAAAAATGCAACCTTGACTACATCGGATGGTAAAAAATTAAAATGTGATTACCTTATATTGTATCTAACTGAAAATCAGAATGATATAAAAAAAGCTATAGCAAAAGGACATGTTATTTTCTTTGATAAATTGAGGAGAGCTACCGCCGATGAGGCAATATATAATCCTCCAAACGATTTAATCTTAAAGGGAAATGTTGTTGTTACAGCCCCTAAGGCTATTTTTAAAGGCGATATATTAATTTACAATCTCCAAACCAAAAATGCGGATTTAAAACCTTCTAAACCAAATGGGGTTGTTACTACGATTTTGAATATTCCTTAATAGGATGCTTGATGAAAAAATTCTTTTAGTCAACGACGACGGTTATTTTTCGGAAGGAATATTGACGCTCTATGAGGTTTTGAAAAAACATTTTTCCACCGTTAAGGTTGTTGCACCCGACCGTAATTTGAGTGGAGCGGGGCATTCACTGACTTTTACCAAACCTTTAAGGATTAGGGAGGTTGACAGGGATATATATACCGTGATTGAGGGGACACCCGTCGACTGCGTCCACTTGGGGGTAGGAGTTATTTTTGGCGGTAAAAAACCCGACATTGTGGTTTCGGGAATAAATCAGGGACCCAATTTGGGAGAGGACATCACCTATTCCGGAACGGTCGCGGGGGCTATGGAGGGGTGTATTTTGGGAATACCCTCTATAGCTGTTTCTTTATTTGCCCGCGAAGATTTTAGGTTTGTCGACGCCTCTCTGGTAACTTTGGATTTAGTAAACCGTGTACTGCAAAAGGGACTAAAGACAAACACCTATTTGAATGTGAACATTCCAAACATTCCTTATTAGGAAATGAAGGCGTATGCCGTAACCCATCAGGGGCACCGTATATATAAAGAAACGGTAATCCGCTATAGGGACCCTTACGGGCAACCCATCTATTGGATAGCGGCGACCGAATTCAATTGGAGTGCCGAACCCTGGACGGATTACTGGGCTATTTTGCAGGGTTTTGTTTCCATTACCCCCCTCGATTTGGATTTAACAAATCCAATAGTAAAAAGAGGAGTGGCAATATTTGGGGAATAGTTCTTATTCAACCGTTACCGTTTTCGCCAAGTTCCGCGGTTGGTCTACGTCTAAACCGAGCTGGTCTGCTATATGGTAGGCGAGTAACTGAAGGGGTATCACATTCACAAAGGGGGTGAAATCTTCGCCGACTTCCGGAACGCCTATAAATACCTCTCCTTTGTTTTTTAAAACCGTATCCCCTTCAAATCCTACCGTAATAACCCTACCTTTGCGCGATAGAACCTCTTCTATATTTGCAATTATCTTTTCGTAAACCCTATCGCGGGGCGCCAGTATTACAACCGGCATATTTTCGTCGATTAATGCTATGGGACCGTGTTTCATCTCTCCGGCGGGATAACCTTCGGCGTGGATATAGGAAATCTCTTTTAACTTCAGGGCACCCTCGAGAGCTATGGGGTAATTTAACCACCTTCCGAGGTAGAGGAAATTTTTAAATTTCTTATATCGGGAAGCCAGATTTTCGAGCTCGCCGTTCAGTTCCAAAGCCTTTTCTACCTTACGGGTTACCTCGTTAAGCCTTTCCACGGCGCGGTAAAACCCATCCCTATCAATTAAACCTCTACGCCTAGCCATTAATTGGGCGAAGAGATAAAGGATAGCTAGCTGTGCGGTAAAGGTTTTTGTAGCGGCAACCCCTATTTCGGGACCCGCATGGGTATAAAGGGTAAAGTCCGCCTCCCTGTCGAGGGAACTCCCCACAACGTTTACTATTCCGATGACCGATGCACCTTTTTCTTTGGCGCTCAGTGCGGCAAAACGGGTATCCGCCGTTTCTCCCGATTGGGATATAGCCAAAATTAAGGTATTTTCGTCCACCGGTATATCGGCGTATCTGAATTCGGAAGCGTAAATAACCTCGTTGGGAATACTGGTATATTTTTCCAGCCAATATT
>JALVTI010000035.1 GCA_027035985.1 Aquificales bacterium
TTCCTTTCCCTACCCTTCTTTATCAGCTGGCTAATAGTCGGCATTCGGTAAAGCCTCCCTTAATTTTAGTGCTTATAAAAAACGCCAAACTACCATTATAACATACCAATGGCAATGAATAAAATAGGCATAAAAAGACCTTTAGGTCGAAAGAAAAATTTTTCCCTTCAGAGGAAGGGTTTATTTTAAAACCTAACCAGTTCAAACCAACACTTATTGCCCTCGAAGTCGCGCTCCTTGAACCTAACCCCGTGGGCGCCGGTGAAAGCCTTCATAAATCCCTCAACAAAGCCCAATCCCATCCAACACACCGGGTGTTTTATAGGTTCGAAACCCTCCCTTTGGAGATATTGGGGATAAAAGACACACGAACATATGCAGGCGAGGTCTCCCTTCCTTTCGACACCCTTTGCGAAACCCAAGAGGTTTAACCCCTTTTGGAAAACCTCCTCCCACTCCTCCTTTGGGTGGTTTTCCATCAAGTCCCTCGCCACCTGGCGACCTATTTCCCTCAAGGTGGCAAACGCACCCTTTTCGCCAAAAATTTCCCCCAAAGTGGTGGAGATTTCAAAGGCTATATCTACCGGAGAGGTTAAACCTTTTTCCTCAATCCTCCTTTTGAGGAGGGAAACCGCTTTCGAACCCACTATGGAGTCCAAAATTTGGAAGAGGTCTTCGACTATCTCGTTGGACAACCCGCCGCCCATATTTGCAAATCTCTCAAAAGACCCAAACGGGATTTTATTAAAGGGAACAAAAAACGGGAAAGTTAACGATTACTTCTTTTTGGGAACGTCGTGGACAATAACGGTCTTTCCAACGACGTCGGATAGAAGGTTTAAAGCCGCCTCCGTTCCCGAACCCATGGCTATCGCCACCATGGTCTGGTCTCCGGCTATCAACCCGGCGGCGTAGACGCCGGGCATCACCCTTTTCTTCTCATCGACCTTTAGTTGAACCTTTCCCGGGCGGGGCGCTTTGGCATGGGGCTGAACCTCCACCGGCAGACCCTCTATATCGAACTTGTGGAAGCCGGTGGCTATTATCACCTTTTCGGCTTGAAACTCCTTCCCGTCCTCCGTTTTGAGGGTGAAATTTCCGTCTTCCCCGGTTATGGAGACGACCTTTCCCTCAACCAGGTCGATGTTATCGAAAGAGGAGACCCTATTTTTCATCTCCTCCCACACTTGGGGACCCAATGCACCTATTTCCACCGCGGGAAAGTTTCTAAGTAACGCCCTTTTTAGGTCGCTGTTTCCCTCGTCCACAACGAGGATTTTTTTATCCTCCATAATGGGTAAGTGTCCCTTGGCGCTGGCGAGGGTTGCCGCCGCCGCGAGACCCGCCGGTCCTCCGCCTACGATTGCCACAAAATACCTCATAAGGTCGATATTTAAACCCCTCCCGCGGTGGGAAACCTTTTAAATCTCACCCCTCCAGGAGGTTTAAAACCCCCTCAAACACCTCCTCCGGTTTAACCGCGTAGCGGCACTCCAAAGTTCCGGTTTTGCAGACCTTCGGGTTTGGCTTACAGGGGTGGCAATTTAGGTTTTTGGGTTCGAAATAGAGCCCGCTCCGCGGGTAAAAACCGTAATGGGAAGAGGTGGCGCAGTAGACCGAAACCGCCGGCGTTCCGACCGCCTCGGCTATGTGAACCGGGGCGCTGTCGTTGGAGACCAAAATCTTCGCCAGTTTTATAACGGCAACCAACTCCCCGACGGAGGTCTTCCCGCTCAAATCAAAAACCCCTTTGGGGTCTCTTACAAGAGACAAGACCCTATGGGAGACCTCCGTATCCCCCTTTCCCCCCGTTAGGACTACTTTAAATCCCTCCTCCAAAAGGAGGTCGATGAGTTTCGCAAAGTGCCCCTCCGCCCACCTTTTGGGGAGGAAGTTGGCGGAGGGGGAAACGGCGATGTAGCGCTCGGGGAGACGGAATTTATCCCTCACCCTTTGGAGGTCTTCTTCCGAAACGGGTAAAAACAACCTATCGGTGTAGGGTTTTATTCCAACCGCCTTTAGGAGGTTCTGGTTTCTCTCCACTTCGTGGATACCCCACCTGTGGTCTACCCTTTTGGTGTAGAGGAACGAGAGTTCCGCGTTTTGGAAACCGACCCTCTCCTTTACCCCCGCCAGGTAGAGGGAGAGGGAAGTCCTAAGCCCCCTTTGGACGCCGAAACCCAGTTCGCTCCCCCTAATGGAACGGATAACTCTCCAAGTCCCCCTAAGGGTTTTCTCGAGGGGAATAACCTCCACCCGTTCCCAATTTTTAAAGAGTTCCACCGCAAAGGGTCTCGCCACCAGCTTTATAACCCCTTCGGGGAAGGCTCTTTCGAGGTTCAGGAGGAGGTTGGTCGTTAAGACCAAATCTCCCAAAAAGGCGCTTTGCCAGACGACTATACCCATCGGAGGGAAACTTCAACCGAAACCCGAAAGGGGAGGGAAAAGATTACTCCTTAAAGAGGCTTTTGAGGCTGATAACCCTAACCTTGCCTTCGGCTATATCCTCGATAGCCTTGAAGGTTAGTTTTTTGATTTCTCCTTTCCTCCCCTCGCGGATTATAAATTCGTCGTACTCCTTGAGGAGTTGCTTAACCCTCTTTGCCGCCGCGCGAACCAGCTCGTATTTGGTGGAAACCTTTTCGAGCGCCTTTTCTATAGGCGGACGCCCGCTATCCTCCCACTTTCTTAGCATCGCACCTACCTCCCTTTATCGCCTCGAGGATATCCTCTCCGAAGCCGAGACTTCGGTAATTTTCGTTATTAAAAACAAAAGCCGCCTTGCGGCGGTTTGCTATCATAATAGATTTTATTTCCTCCACCGCCCTATCCAACAGGTCGTTTACCACCACGTAATCGAAGTGTTTGGCGCAGGGAATCTCCTTCTTAGCCCACTCGAGGCGTTCTTCGATTTCCCTTTCCCCCCTTCCGAGGAGGCGCCTCTTTAACTCCTCCATCGAGGGGGGGAGCAAGAATATGGAAACCGCATTTGGGAGCTTTCTCTTTACCTCAAACGCACCTTGGACGTCAATTATTAATAGGGCATCCTTTCCTTGGGAGAGGATTCTCTCAACCTCACTCTTGGGACTTCCGTAGTAGTAGCGGTAAACCTTAGCCCACTCGAGGAAAAAGCCATCCTCTATCTTCTTTAGGAATTCCTCTTCGTTGAAAAAGTAGTAGTCGATACCGTTCTTTTCCCCCTCGCGGGGTTTTCTTGTCGTTGCGGTTATCACCCTCTCGAGGAAAGGAATTTCCTCCAACAACCGGTGTCCGACCGTAGTCTTTCCCGTTCCCGAGGGGGCTGAAAGGATATAGACAAACCCCTTTGGCATGAAGAGAAAATTTAACCCGAAAGGAGAAGGTAAGGATAAAAAGACCCCTAAGGGGTAGTAGGTCTATTACTCATCCTTTTGGTCTCTGTAGAGTTTGCAAACCTCGTAGGGGTCGTCCATCAAAATAGCCCCCATGTCGGCGGAGGTTACCAGCATCGAGTAGCGTCTGAGCCAACGGGAGGGGATATCCTTTTTGAGGGGCTTCCAATTCCTGCGCCTGCGCTCGAGCTCCTCTTCGGGGACGAGCAACTCCAAACGGCGGTTGGGTATGTCGATAAGTATCTCGTCGCCCTCCTCGACCAGGGCTATGGGTCCCCCCGCCGCCGCCTCGGGGGAGACGTGACCTATGGCGGGACCCCTGGTTCCCCCGCTAAAGCGCCCGTCGGTTATCAGGGCTACCTTGTCGCCCAAGCCCATACCCATAATGGCGGAGGTGGGCGATAGCATCTCCCTCATACCGGGACCGCCGCGGGGACCCTCGTAGCGGATAATAACCGCGTCTCCCGGTTTAATCTCCCCGCCCAAAATGGCTTTGACGGCATCCTCCTCGCTGTTGAATACGCGAGCCCTTCCCCTAAAGACGAGCATATTTTCGGGAACGCCGGCAACCTTGACCACCGCACCTTTGGGCGCCAGCGAACCGAACAGTATCGCCAACCCGCCGGTTTCGGAGTAGGGATTTTCTACCGGACGTATAACCTCCCTGTCCTTGACCTCCGCCCTTTCCACCGCCTCGCGGAGTGTACCGTAAACGGTCTTCCTATCGAGGTGGAGCAGATTGGGGTCTTTACGGGTCAGTTCCTTGAGAACCGCCATAACGCCGCCGGCGCGGTCGAGGTCTTCTATGTGTAGGTCGGGTCTCGAGGGCGATAGCTTCACGATGTTGGGGGTTCTCTGCGAGATTTTGTCCACCTCCTCGAGGGGGAAATCGACGCCCGCCTCGTAGGCTATCGCCTTTAGGTGCAACACCGTATTGGTAGAACCGCCCAGCGCCATATCGGCGACAAAGGCGTCGTGGATAGCCTCGTAGGTGATTATGTCCCTAATGGTGATACCCTCTTTGAGGAGTCTAAAGAGAGCTCTGACCGCCTCCCTGGCGAGCTCCTCCCTATCGGGGGTGCAGGCTAAGACTGTTCCGTTCCTCGGTAGAGCTATACCCAACACCTCCGAAAGGCAGTTCATGGTGTTTGCGGTAAACATTCCCGAACAGCTACCGCAGGAGGGGCAAGCCCCCGCCTCTATCTCGCGAAGCTCGTTAAGGTCTATCTCACCCTTTTTGAACTTCCCAACCCCTTCGAAGACCGTAACGAGGTCTATCTTCTTACCCTTGTATTCCCCCGCCCTCATGGGACCGCCGGATATCAAAATGGTGGGAACGTTCACTCTAAGCGCCCCCATTATCATCCCGGGGACTATCTTGTCGCAGTTGGGGAGCAGGATGAGCGCGTCGAGCTGGTGGGCGTTCATCATGGTCTCGACGGCATCGGCGATAATCTCCCTCGAGGGCAGGGAGTAGTGCATACCGTAGTGCCCCATGGCGATACCGTCGTCGACCGCTATGGTGTTGAACTCGAAGGGAACACCCCCCTGTTTCCTTATCTCGTCCTTGATAATCTCGACGAAATCCCTCAGATGAACGTGTCCGGGAACTATATCGGTGTAGGAATTGGCTATACCTATAAAGGGTTTATCGAAATCCTCCTCGCTCTTAATAACGCCGGTAGCCCTGAGCAGGGAACGGTGGGGTGCGTATTCCGGCTTTTTGCGGATAAATTCACTCCTGAGTTTCATAGGCGCTAATTTTAAGAAACAAAGACCTTTCAATGGAATAAACAATTTTGTAAACACTGATTGGAAATATTGTTGTAAACAACCATTTGTGGGAAGCAAAATGAACACTCAATGCTCCGCAAGAGGGTGAGGTTAAAGACCGAGGAACTCCGATTGGTCAACGAAATATTGAAATCCTTTGTTAGGTATGGGGATACCGACAAGGTTTTTGACAAAGTCTTGCAAATTTTCTACTCCTTTTGGAGTATAGAGGCGGGCTTTATAGCCCTAAAGGATGAGGATGGAAATCTTAGGTTGCATACCGCTTTCGGTTTTTTACCCTCCGAGATTGAAAGGGCTATATACTCCAAAGGAGAGGGTATCACTGGATTAACCTATCAGCTCGGTATACCGCTATATGCTACGGAGGACGAACTTCTTAACAAAACCGGGTTGTTAAAAAGACTCTGCGGAAAGGATATAGCCTTTTTTACCGCACCCATTAAGGTGGGGGATAAAACCATAGGAGTCCTCGGTCTGTTTAAGGATGTTTCCACCTCACCCGTTAGGGTTGAAAAGATTTTGGAAACCCTTTCGGTGGTCGGTTCCATCTTGGGCACTTACTTGGGACTAAAGGAGAAGAGTGAACTGCCCCCGACCGTGGCGTGGGAACTTATGAAAAATCTCGACAGCGGAAGGTTGGAAGGGGAATTCCTATTCGCGACCGAAAATCAGCGGATAAAGGAAATTCTTTTGCTACTCGAGAGATTGAAAAATTTGGATACCCCCGTTTTATTCACCGGCGATAACGGGGTGGGGAAAGCCACCTACGCCCGCTTGCTGCACGAAATTTCTCCCCGAAAGAGGGCATCTTTTGAAGTTCTCGACACCAGGGGTTTAACCCCCGAGAAATTGGAAGGGTTGTTGGAGAAAAAAATTAAAGCCGCCGAAGGCGGGACACTTCTTATTAAAAGAATTGAATTTTTGCCCCCCCATCTGCAGGAAAGGGTTTTTGAGGAGTCGAAAAGGGGAGTCGTTAGAATTCTTGCGACCGCCGGGAGGAAATTGGAGGAGTATTTCTCCCAGGGGAGGTTTCTCTTTGACCTCTACGACCTATTAAGGACTTTCGAAGTATATATTCCTCCTTTGGAGGAAAGGAGGGAGGATATAGAACCCTTGTTTAGGTTTATCTTTTCGAAATTTAGAACCTCCCTAAGTGTTTATACGAAAATAACCCCCGAGGCGGTTAGATTTGTATCGGAAAAACCTCCAAAGGATAACGTTAGGGGTCTCGAGCGGTTGGCTAAAAAACTTCTGACACTTTTTGCGGATAAGGACTTAATAACTTTACGGGATTTGGAGTTGGTTGAACCCTCGCTGAAGGAGGGGGTTGGGGTTGTAGCCGTTCCCAAAAAGGATAAAAAGACTTTTACCGAACAACTGATAGAGGAGGAGAAAAGGAAGATTATTGAAGCCCTGGAAATGACCAATTATGTAAAATCCCGTGCTGCGAAAATGTTGGGATATACCCTACGGCAGTTGGATTACAGACTAAAAAAATACGGTATAGAGGTAAAGAGACAGAACCAATAACCCCCTTCTTTGGGGGCTTTAGACTTATATTCCTTTAGAGATGTTTGAACTGCTTACCGGTAGACTCAAAAATGCGGTAGACCGTCTTACGGGGGCAAAGAGGTTATCGGAAAAACAAATCAACAAATCCCTCAGAGAAATTCGCTTGGCGCTTTTGGAAGCCGATGTCGAGCCGACCGTCGTTAAAAACTTTATTAAAAGGCTTAGGGAAAAAACTCTTAATAAAGAAATCATTAGAGGTTTAAATCCGGGAGAAACCGTTTTAAAAATCGTTTACGACGAACTGGTCGATATTCTCGGAAAAAATCCCCCCGAGCTGAAGGAAGGGGTTGTTCTCTTTGTGGGGTTGCAGGGAACCGGTAAGACCACCACCATAGGAAAGCTGGCAAATTGGTTAAAAAAGCAGGGTAAGAAGGTTGCCGTAACCTCCACTGACGTGCGCCGTCCCGCCGCTATGCTGCAGCTCAAACGTTTGGCGGAGCAGGTGGGGGTGCCCTATTACGATTTTGAAGGTGAACAAAACCCTATTGAGATAGCGAAAAAGACGGTGCAGAGGGCTAAAGAGGAAGGTGTGGATTACCTACTGCTCGACACAGCCGGTCGTCTCCACATCGACAACGAACTCATGGAGGAACTCCAAAAGATAAAAGAGGTAACCCAACCTTCGGAGGTCATCTACGTTGCCGACGCCATGCAGGGTCAGGAAGCCCTCAATATCCTTAAAGAGTTCCACAACAGATTGGGTCTAACCGGTGTCATTCTTACAAAGATGGACGGTGATGCCCGCGGTGGACTAGCCCTTTCAGTTAAAGAAACCCTGGGAGTTCCTATCAAATTTATCGGAGTTGGTGAAAAGCTCGAAGACCTTGAGCCCTTTTATCCCGACCGTATGGCGCAGCGTATCCTCGGTCTGGGTGATATCCAAACGCTTATAGAGAAAGCCCAAAGTGCCATCCCCGAAGATGAAGCGGAAGCCCTTGCCCTCAAGGTGATGCAGGGCGAGTTCACCCTCGAAGACCTAAAGAAACAACTCGAATTCATGACCAAAATGGGACCCCTCGACAAGTTGCTCAAGATGATTCCCGGATTGGGGGCTTACGCCGATAAGATTAAAATCGACGAGCGGTTGATAAAGAGGAAGATAGCCATTATCAACTCCATGACTCCCGAAGAGAGAAGAAATCCTAATATTATCAATCTATCCAGAAAGCAGAGGATTGCCCGCGGTAGCGGAACTTCCGTCCAGGAGGTAAACAGACTCTTGAAGGAATACAAAGAGATGAAAAAAATATTGAAAAAGTTTAAAATAAACAATTTTGGAAGGAAAAAGGGAAGGTTGCCTTTTAGATTTCCCTTTCCCTTTTAAAATGGAATAGAGCTTAAGGAGGTATAGAGGTGGCGGTAAGGATAAGACTGGCGAGGTTTGGAAGAAGGCACCACCCCATTTACAGAATAGTGGTAATGGATAGCAGACGCCCCCGTGAGGGTAAATATATAGACACCATAGGAACCTACGACCCGGTTAGACACGAAATAATTACCTTTGACGAGGAGAAATATAACAAGTGGGTATCCCTCGGGGCGGAAGTTACCGATAGGGCAAAGGCTATTTACAAACTTTACAAAAAGCTATCCGCTAAGCAAAACGCTTAACAAATAAGGAGGAGGTTCAGGAATGAGCGCAATGAAAGACATCGTCGAAATCTTTGCCAAAACTTTGGCTGAAAAACCCGACCAAGTTCAGGTTAGGGAAATCGA
Organism: Aquificales bacterium; assembly: GCA_027035985.1. Taxonomy (GTDB): domain Bacteria; phylum Aquificota; class Aquificia; order Aquificales; family QOAS01; genus QOAS01. The sequence continues at coordinate 8,454 of JALVTI010000035.1, forward strand.
AGGAGAGAGAACCGTGGTTATCGAACTCAGGGTTGCTCCCGAAGACCTCGGTAAGATTATCGGTCGTCAGGGAAGAATTGCAAGGGCTTTAAGGCTTCTTCTCACCGCTATGGCCAGAAAACAAAATAAAAGGGCTGTTTTGGAAATACTCGAGTAATTTCCTTTCCCTTTTATCTTCTATTCGAATTCATAAACCGATATCTTTGGTTCATCCTCGTTGAGTTTTCGCATAGGTCTAGACCTCAAAAGGGATTAGATTGATTTTTCAAATCCTTAAGGAGGTTTTGCGATGGAAAATCAAAATAATCAAATTGGACAACAGACCCAAGAGAGCGGGGTTGTCATAACCCTCACGGAAAAAGCCGCCGAAGAACTGAAAAAGTTGGCGAAACAGCACAATATTGAGGATATAGTTTTAAGGGTTCAGGCTATACCCGGCGGTTGCAGCGGCATTTCCTATTCGATGGGTTTCGACGAGGTTAGGGAAGGCGATACCGTGGTCGAACAGCACGGCATCAAAATAGCTATAGACCAAAATTCTCTGCCTTTTATAAACGGCGCGGAAATAGACTATGTTGTTACCCCCTTTGGGGAAGGTTTCAAGATAAACAACCCCAACGCTATGAACTTCGGAGGCGGTTGCTCCTCTTGCGGAAGCGGAGCCTGTGGCATTTAAGTATTTCCTCTATTTTCTTTTACTTCCGTTTGAAAAGTTTCTCCCCCGTAAGGGGGACAATGAATTTTTATGAAAATCCTTCTCATAGGTCTCGGGCGGTTTGGAAGCGCCATCGCCCGTAAACTCCTCCAACACGGACACCAAATCTTGGCGATAGAAAGTGACCCATCGGTAGTTGAAAAATTCTTAAAAACTACCCAGGAAGATATATTGGAGAGCAACCGATTAAGGATTTGTGTTGGAGATGCCACTTCCCTATTGGTGTGGGAATATTTAGACCTATCTGAGTTTGATTTAATTATCTCCTCCCTTCGGGGGGGGAGTTTTAACAAAACCGTCTGTGAAATTGTTAGGGATATTTACAAAAATTGGGATATTCCCATAGTGGTTTTGGCTTTTGATAAAACCTATGAGAGGTATTTTTCCAACTATAACTGCAAGGTTTTTCTGTTGCCCGAAATTGCCGCCAGCTTTGTCGAGGGGTTAACCTTAAAAAATATCTCCAAACCGATAGGGATAGGTTTGGGAATAAACGAAATTCTTGAAGCCGTGGTATCTCCTAAAAGTCCTTACACAAAGGTTTCTATAAACCCCTCCCGTTTGAGGCACTGGAGATTGGGGCTAATTTACAGGGGCGATTCCATTATCCTCCCCCGACGGAAGATAACCCTAAGGGCGGGTGATAGGGTTGTTATATTGGGCGACGACCCGCGGGTTGTTCTCGAAGTTGCAAAGGCTATGGCTTTGGGAGAACCCCAATTTCCCTTAAGCTTTGGAGAAAACTTAATAGCCGCCTTACGGCGGGATGAACTCCACTATTTAAAGGAATTTTATTACCTCTGGAAACATTTAAGGGTTAAAAACGTAGTTCTATTTACCGACGAACGGAATAAGCAGAATTTAAAAAGGCATGTAGAGGATAAAAACTTTCTCAATTCACTGATTCTGGAGGGATGGAAGGGATATAAAACAATTTTGGATAAAACATTACAAACGCAATATTCGGCGGGATTGATTTCTGTACCCTACCGCAGGGTAGGTTTCTTTTCTCACAACATAAACTTGAAGAGTTTATTTAAACAGGAAACACCTTTTTTGATACCAAAACTAAGTTTTCCCTACAAGAGGATTTTGGTCTCTCTGAATTGTGAAAATCCGCAGGGGATGGTTGAGCAGGTTTTTGAACTATTCCAACTTGTAAAAGGGGAGCAGTTAACCTTCCTCGTGGTAGTTCTTCCGGAAGTTCTTTTACCGAAAAAGGAACGCTTAAAGGTCGAAAAAACTTTAAAACTCATAGAGGACTATGCGAAACTTTACGGACTACGCCAAAAGGTCAAAATATTGAAGGAAGAGGGAAACCCCAAAAGGAAAACTTTGAAATTTTTGAAAGAGCACGACCTATTGGTTGTGGGGTATATACCCCGTTCAATAGGTTTCTTTGAGCCTTATGCACCCTACATTTTGGCTAAATCCTCTCAAAAATCGGTTATAGGAATTCCCACCGAAAGAGCGGAGGAATGAAATGGAAGCTCAACTTTTGTCCCTAATTCTAATAATTTTGGGAGTTTTTGTTATTCCCTTTATTACCCCTTTCTTCCGCCTTCCCGTTGCCGTTGGAGAGCTCCTATACGGGATAGTTTTGCTCGTTTTATTTCGACACTTGCAGTTGGATAGGGAAACGTTGCTGTATATAGATTTCCTATCCTTTCTTGGATTTTCGCTATTGATGTTCCTCGCCGGCTTGGAGATTGATTGGAACAAATTGGAAACGTTGAGCGGGAAGGAAAAATTGGTGATATTTCTATTGCTGGCAACAAATCTATCGATATCGGCTCTATTGGTTGTAAAGTTTCACTTTCCCTTTGAAGTCGGATTGCTACTTTCCTCAATGGGTATAGGCTTAATGCTAAGCGTTTTAAGGGAATTGGAACTTCCGAAAAACTTTATCCAAATAGTGTTAATAGCCGGCAGTTTGGGGGAGGTATTAACCCTTTTTATACTAACCCTTTACGACTTATATCTCTCATTTGGATTGGGAATTTCCCTGTGGATGCATCTGTTATTAATAGGAATTTTTGGAATAGCCTTTGTTTTCCTCCTGAAGCTTATGAAGTTGTTGGTGTGGTTGTTTCCCGAAAAAATTGCCTCCCTGGTT
>JALVTI010000036.1 GCA_027035985.1 Aquificales bacterium
AATCCTGCAAAAGATTTTTGTCAATTTTCAATCCATAACTTGGCATAAAATCTTGAGTCTGACCTTATAAAGGTCAAAGTTATAAAATTTCTCCTCTCGCAAAATTTCCCCCCGGAGGGTTTTAAATGCTGTTTGAAGTCATAAAGAGGGACGGGCGCGTCGAGCCTTTCGATACGAAAAAGATAGAGAAGGTTATAAACGTCTGCGCCGAGGGTCTCAACATTGACCTGGAAAAGTTTTCCCAAAAGCTCGCGCTCTTTCTAAAACCTCGCATGACGACGCGGGAAATTCAGCACAACCTCATAACCGCCGCCATCTCCTTGATAGTCACCGAGGAGAACAAGGAGGATTGGAGCAGGTTCGCCAACCGCCTCATTCTGGTCGACTTCAAGAAGGAGATGCGCGTCCGTCGGGAGCAGAAATACAACGCGAAGGTTACCCGTTACGGGTTTTTTGAAAATTTTGAGGACTTTTACAGGTTTTTAAACGAATACGTCCAAAAGGGGGTTTACTCGAAACTCTTCCTCGAAATCCCCAAAGAGGTAATGGAGGAACTCTACTACGCAGTTTTCGACAAGGATAACTTTTCCAACCCTCTGTGGAACAAAGCCAAACATATGCAAACGCAGAAGTTTATCCGCTCCTACCTTACGGAGGAGAACAACTTTCCCATAGAACTCCCGGAGGAGGTTTGGTTTCTCCAATCCCTTTTGGGGTTCCTGCCATCGGTCAAAAACTACGGTAGGGACTGGGAGTATTACAAACAGAAAGTGTTAAAGCATTTCGAATACCTATCGGAGTTTCTAATAATTCCCGCAACCCCGCAGATGCTAAACCTCCGCAGGGCGAGGGCAAATCTGTCGAGCTGTTTTATCCTCGATGTGAACGACAACACCGAGAGCATAGTCCACACCCAGAGCCAGATAGCCCAAATCTCGCGGAATGCGGGAGGTGTCGGCCTCTTCATAGGAAAACTACGCCCTTCGGGGAGTTGGATAAAGGGAAATAGGGGCAAAGCCAACAAGATAACCGATTGGGTCAAAATTTACGAGTCGACCGTCAATGCCTTCAACCAGCAGGGTAAGCGTAAGGGTAGCATAACGGTGGCTTTGCCCGTTTGGCACAAAGATATTTTGGACTTCCTCGAAGTTATAGACCTCGATATAGGGGAGATAACCAAAAAATCCCCCGACGTCTTCACCCAGGTGGTGATTCCCAACTTCTTCTTTAAGTTTGTAAACGAAAACCGCACCTTTTACCTCATAGACCACTACGAGATAACCCACATTTTGGGTAGGAAGGATTTAGACCTTTTAGAGGTATACGGCGAGGAAGCCGAGAGGAGATACGAGGAAATAGTCAACCTAATAGAGGAGGGAAAGGTTAAAAACTACAAGGCGGTAAACCCTCGAGAGGTCTTGAGAAAAATCTTCTACTACTGGGGTAGGAAGGGACTTCCTTACATCTTCTTTGAGGATAACGCCAATAAACCGTCACCCTTTAAGGAGAAGATTTATTCGGCTAACCTTTGCGTGCATCCGAAAACGAAAATCCTGACCAAGGAGTACGGCTATGTGGAAATAGAGAAGGTTGCGGGTCAAATCCTCCACGTTTGGAATGGTAACGAGTGGAGTCTTTCCGCGATTTTCAAAACAGGCGAGAACTACAACAATTGGTATGAAATCGAATTTTCCAACGGTGAGAGGATTATTTGTACGGATTACCATAGGTGGTATGTGAAAAAAGACCCAAAAAAATACGGCAGGTCGCCCGCAGTGGTTAAGAGAACTTACCAGCTGAAGGAGGGGGATGTACTCGAAAAGTGGTCTCTTCCCATTATAGAGGGAAACGAAGAACTCCCCTACGCGTACGAAAACGGGTTATTTTCTGCGGAGGGGACGGAATACGAAACCTTTGATGTAATCTACCTATACGACCGTAAGGGGAAATTAAAAGAGTTCTGCAGAGGTTTTTACAGAAGTTACGAATATCCCAAAAACAAAGTTTTAAAACTCTTCTATAAAAAGGGTGTGCTAAAACCCAAATTTTTTGTTCCCGACCACCGTTATACCGTTGAGAGCCGCATAAGGTGGTTGGAAGGGCTTTTCGACGGCGATGGAACCCTCGTAAGGAACGGAACCAACAAAAGCCTTCAGCTGGTTTCCGTTAATTACGGGTTCCTGTTAAAGGTTAAGAGAATGTTGGAAACCTTGGGGGTGAATACCAAAATAGTGGAGGGATACCCCGAAAGGGAAACGCTACTACCCGACCACAGAGGTGGGAAAAAACTTTATCGCTGTAAACCCTCCTGGAGGTTGTTGATACCCTCATCCGAACTGGTGAAGTTGATAGACCTAGGTTTTTCCCCGGAAAGGTTAAATGTTCGTATGGAAAAACTCCCCAACAGGAATGCCTCCCAATTCGTTCGGGTTAAATCGGTTAAAAAGTTGGAAAACTTCGTATGCGATAGCTATTGCTTCTTTGAACCCAAACTCAATAGAGGTGTTCTAAACGGTGTTTTAACGGGTAATTGCGTCGAAAACTTTTCTCCCTTCCGCAACACCGACCCGAAAGACCTCTACTGTATCCCCGAAGAGGAGCT
>JALVTI010000037.1 GCA_027035985.1 Aquificales bacterium
CCAAAATAGGATGTATAAAGCTTTTTGTAATGCTCCAGCAGTTGGAGGAATTTTTCTTCGAGTCTCCCCTTAAAGGTATTCTTTGCCGTTAAAACCCTTATAAGGGATATTAGGAATATCAATCCGCCGAGGGTGGCTATTCCGACACCCACCCATAGGAAGTCTTTTTTCAAAAGCGCGGTTGCCACCCCGATAACCGCCAACAAAACGCCGAAGGGCAGGAGCCGCTTTGCGAGCTTGCCCGGTTCTCCCGCGGTAGCGGGGAATTTTTCTATATCCTCGACCAATTTGTTTTTCATGGTCTGCAGTTTGGGGGGAATGGTCGGCTCGACTAGGAGCTCGGGAAATAGCTTTTTCAACCTCACAAGCTCCGGTCGGTAATCGAGAAGCCTTTCGACCTCCGAAAGGATTTCGCCCGTTAGCAGTCTCACCTTGAGGGTGTCCGATATCTCACCCGCTATGTGGCTTCCGTGCTTTACAACACCTAAGGAGGTATATCTCTCAACTATCTCGTCCAAGTCCTTTTTGAGGTCTTCGAAAATTTCACTCAAGCGGGTTTCTATTTTTTCCCTCCTTTCGGAGAGGACTCTTTTCTCAAATTCCTCAACACGGCTCTTAATCTCCTCCCACTTTGAAAGTTCACCTTTTAATCTATCCAATTCCAATTGGAGGTTTAATATCTCCTCCCCCGAAAGGAGTTTGAGGATTTTTTCCTTCAGCGATTGAAATTTAAGTTGCTTAGCCCTTTCGGCGACCTCTTCGAAGATAAACCTCTCGAAGTCCTCGTATTCCTTCGTCAGGAGGGGGTAATCTAATCCCTTCCTAACAGCCCTGACGGAGAAGGCGAATATCGGCATAGCCTCCACATCCTCGGCGCTGAGGATACCGCGGAGCTTCTCCCTGACGAATTCCTTCAGACGCTGGAGCTTTGTGGGGTCTTCATCGTAAACGGAAGGGTCTTCGAAAATATTTATCACATAAGCCCACTGGGTGGAATGCCTGTCCTTTAGGAGGTTTAGGAGGGTTTCTATCTCCTTCGTATAGGGCTGGTTCGAGGGGGCTACGATAACGATGAGGTCGGCTTTATGGAGGTAGCGCAAGAGGGCGTCCTCGTGCTCCCTTATGGCGGAGGAGAGACCCGGCGTGTCGACCAGGACGAGGTATTTGAGCCTTTCGTCCCTTACGCAGACCTGCTCGGTGTACTCGTCGAGTTTTTCCCTCTTTTCGACCGGGCAGTGGGTAACCAGAACCACCCTGTTGGTGGTGGGGAGGTCTCTCTCGGCGAGTATCTTCTTACCCAAAAGGGTATTTATGAGGGAGGATTTTCCCGCGTTGTATTCGCCAACAAAGGCTATATGGGTCTTCTCGACCGAATTGTAGAGGTCGTCGACATACCTCGCGAGGTGTTCCAGGTTGAGGGACTTTAAGGTTATTTTCAGCTCCTTTAAAAGTTCCTCCATTTTCAAATCACCATTTTAAGTTTGGAAAAAAGATTAAAACCTTTAAGGTTAAAGCTCACAAAACAACAAAAGGGTAAACTTAAAATTTCAAACCCTTGTATGGTTGTCGGTGAGCTCGCCGTTATACTCCTCCTGCTGGTGTTATCCGGCTTTTTCGCATCCGCCGAAGTGGCTTTTTTTGGACTCAACACCTTTCTGTTGGAGAGGGAAAAAAGTCCCATCGTTAGGTTTGTGAAAAAGCTACTCCAAAAGCCGGTCGATTTAATAATCACGATACTCGTAGGGAACGAGTTGGTAAATATCTTCATCTCCTCCTTGGGGACAAAGATTTTAAAGGATACCCTGGGCGACGCCGGGGTTGCGGCTGGAACGGTTGTTTTGAGCCTCCTAATCTTCTATTTCGGCGAGGTTATTCCCAAAAATGTAGCCCTCCAATTGCCGGAGACCCTCGCAAAGATTTATGCAATACCTATATACCTCTTTCAGGAAATTTTATTTCCACTACGGTGGGCTATAAAAAAACTCTTTGGTGGGCTAATCGAGCAGGTCGAAAAACCTAAAGAGCAATTCCTAACGGTGGAAGAACTTCTGTTTCACCTGCAGGAGGGTTACAAAAACGGGGAGATAACCAAAGAGGAACTGGAGATGGTCAGGCGTGCCCTCGAGACCGCCGACACAACGGTAGAGGAGATAATGACCCCCCGAACCGACATATTCGCCCTCGAAGAGGACAAAAAGGTGGGCGAGGTTTTAGACCAAATCGTGGAAAGGGGACACACAAAGATACCCCTTTACGTGGAGAATCTCGACCACACCACCGGTGTGCTTTACGTTAAGAATTTGCTCCCCACGGAGGACAACCTCGACAAGGAACTTCGCCTCTTTAGGAGAGAGGTAAATTTCGTCCCCCAAATGCTCACCCTGGAGGATTTGATAAACGAGTTTAAGGGTAAGAAGACCCAAATCTTTATGGTGGTCGACGAGCACGGCGGAACTGCGGGATTGGTCACCTATTCCGATTTTCTATCATGGCTTCTGGGCGAAATGGTTGAAGAGTGGAGTCGCGAAAATGAAATAAAGAAGATATCGGAAGGGGTTTATTTAATAGATGCTTCCGTGAATATAGAAC
>JALVTI010000038.1 GCA_027035985.1 Aquificales bacterium
TCGAGGAACTGGTCGAGTGGATAGAGAGGGATATCGAAACCGCAAAGTGGACCTTTTACACCTCCTAACCTTTAACAGAATTTTTATCTTTTATGTCCCTTGTTAGGATAGAAGAGGGTTCGGCACTCGTAGAGGTTCCCAAAAAGATTGTCGAACACATCACCGAGAGGAACGAGGTCTTCTACAACCCCGCTATGGCGGTAAACAGGGATTTGACCGTTCTCCTCCTAAGGGTTTTTGTGAGGGAAAAGGATAGACCTATAAAGGTTGCCGAACCCTTAGCTGCCTCCGCCATTAGGAGTATAAGAATTCTCAAGGAAGTCCCCAACGTGGAAAAAGTCTACATAAACGACATATCCCTGGACGCCCTCAAATACGCCAAACGGAATCTCGAGCTAAACCGAATAGCCCCCGCCAGGGTGGAGATATGGAACGAGGACGCCAACGTCTTCCTGCTGAAGACCAAATATTTCGATTACATAGATATAGACCCCTTCGGGACACCGGTCGATTTTCTGGACGCCACCGCAAAGGCGCTCGCCCACCGGGGGGTTACCGGCATCACCGCGACCGATACGGCACCCCTGAGCGCCACCTATCCGAAGACCTGTCTTAGACGCTACTTTGCCAAACCCATCGAAAACGAGTTCTACCACGAAGTGGGACTTAGAATTTTGATAAAGAAAATCGCGGAGTTCTTCTTTCAATACGACATCCCCATTGAGGTGCTCTTTAGCTACTCCTACCTACACCACTTTAGGGTCTTCGTTAAAAGGTATCGGGGAGCCCGCAGGGTGGACGAAATAATGAAGACCTCCATAGGGTATCTGCTCTATTGTCATAAGTGCCTCTACAGGGGGACAATTCCCTTCGACCGCCTTAGGGAACTCGACACAACCTGTCCCGTTTGCGGTCACAAATTAGACTTTGCGGGACCCCTGTGGGTGGGAAAACTCTGGAACGAACAATATGTAGAGGGTATGCTCGAAGAACTCACCAATATAAGGCACCAAAAGGAAACCGAGAAACTCCTAAAGGTGATAAGAGAGGAGAGCAGACTCCAAACGGTCGGCTTTTACACCCTATCCGCCTTGGGGAAAGCCTTTAAACTCCCCTCCCTTCCGAGGAAAAAGGATGTTTTGAAAGTCCTTAGAGGGGTTCCAACCCACTTTTCCGGCGAGGGTTTCAGAACAAACCTAGACCACAAAGAGGTTATAGAGAGGATAAAGGCTTTGGTTTAAATTTCCCCTCTGATGGGTGAAATCATTATTAAAGACTATCAAGTTCCCTATTTAGTTCCCCTCGATACCAATTTTGAGGAACCTTGTAAAGGTGAAGGCATAACCCTCATAAATACCCCTCAAAGGTTTGAAGAAATACTTAAGTCCCAATAAGAGGATAAAAAATCAGGGTGGAAAACCACTAGAAGGGAAATAATAATTTCTGCACTATGCACGGAAGCGGAACCGGATTTCTAATAACAAACCTTTTGTTTTTTGCCATTTTTATCGCCCTTTTTTACTTCCTCTTGATAAGACCGGAGAGGAAGCGCCGTCAGGAGCATCAGAGGTTTTTAGAAAACCTCAAGGTGGGGGATAAGGTTATAACCTCCGCCGGTATAGTGGGAACTATAGAAAAGATAGAAGACCCCTATGTGGTTCTAAAGTGTGAGGGAACCACCAAGTGCAAAATGCTCAAAGAGTATATCGTCGGTTATCAGCCCGAGTACGAGGTTAAGAAATCTTCCGAGGAGAAATAATTTCCCTGAAGGGGCTTTTTTTTCTTCTTAAAATCTCCTTTCGATTATGTCCTATAGGGTGCTTCAGGTCGTCGACGGCTTCGGTTGGGGCGGGACGAAGGAGCAGGTATACCTCACCACCCGCGAACTTGCAAAGAGGGGTGTCGATGTCGGTATTGCGCTCTCCTTCCAATACACGGAGATGGTCGAGAGGCTCAAACCTTATGGGGTGAGAATTCACTTCTTCGAAGACCACAGGGGGAGCAAAAGCCGTTTCAATCCCCTAAACTGGTGGAGGTTAAAGAGGATTATCGAAGACTACGAATACGATATAGTTGTGGGGAATTCACCCCACGCGGTGGATTACATAAGGTTTACCCTTCCCTTTTTGAGGAGAAAACCGAAGCTGGTCTTCGTCAGGAGGAGCGGAAGGGTTCCCTCGCCCCTTTCAAGGAGGTTTAAGTATTCGGTTGCAGACCGCATAGTGGTGGTTTCCAAACCGGTTTACGATCTCTTGAGGGAGAGGAATTTCTTCCCCGACCGATTGGTGTATATACCAAGCGGGATAGACCTCTCGAGGTTTAGAAACTACCGCCACCTAAAGGTGGAATTGAGAAGGAAATTAAACCTCCCGTTGGAGAAAAAAATCTTTATAAACGTCGCCAATTGGAACCCCCCCGTAAAGGGTCAGGATTTGCTCCTTGAGACCTTTAAAAGGCTCGGGTGTAAGGATTGTCTGCTCCTTTTGGTGGGACTCGATACCGACCGCGGGGAGGCAAAGGAGCTTATTAAGAAACTCGGTTTGGAGGACAGGGTTATAGGG
>JALVTI010000039.1 GCA_027035985.1 Aquificales bacterium
GTTGCAGTAATGCCCGCTAAACGCGGGATTGCGACAAAATCTTTTTAAACTCCTTTTCAAACTCTTCGTAGGTTATTTCTTGTTGCAGTAATGCCCGCTAAATGCGGGATTGCAACTCCGAAAAATTCTTCTTGATACATTCTTTGATAAAAATCAGTTGCATTAATGCCCGCCAAACGCGGGATTAAAGCATTCCTGTCAAAATCTCTTTTTTAAGATGCCCTTAAAGTTGCGTTTAAAACTGACCCTTTCGGAGGAAATAGATACTTCAACACTTACCCCCGATAGGGTTCACGGGTTGTTTTTCTCCCTCGTAGGTGAGGAATTAGCCGAAATCCTCCATGAGAGGTATAAGAATGTAAAACCCTTTTCCCTATTTTGTAGGGAGCTTTTCAAACCTCAAAGGGTAAAAACACTAAATATTGAAGTAAACCTATTAGAGGATTCCCTTATTCCAAGGGTGGTTTCGAGTTTTGTTTTAAACCGAAAAAAGGCTTATTTAAATGTGGACTCAAAACATATCGGGGTAAAAGCCAATTTCAAAATACCCAATAAGTGGTTAAAACCTTACTCTTCCCTTATAAGGGTTGAAGAAATCCCCCCGAAAGTGAGGTTAAAATTCCTTTCCCCCACCACTTTTAGGAGGCATAAGGTTGATTTACCCTTTCCTCTACCCGAACTTTTGCTCAAAAGTCTCGTCAAGAGGTGGATTATTTTCTCAAATATCCCCATAGAGGTGGATTTAAGAAGCCACTACGACCAAATTGAGGTAGAAAAATACAACTTAAAAACCCAAAAAGTGGAATTTTCAAACGGCGGTAAACTTACAACCTTTGTCGGCAACTTGGTTTATAACCTATCAAAGGTAGAAGATAAAGAAGCCCTAAAGTGGTTTTATATCCTCTTAAATTTCTCCAATTGGAGTGGAGTAGGAAGGAAAACCACTATGGGGTTAGGAAAGGTTTACCTTGCAAAAGCCTAAAGTATTTCCTTCCTCATTAATCCAATAGGTTTTGGAAGAAAATCTTTTTTTAAGTTCCCTTTCGAAAAATTCCCTATCCTTCTTATAAACCGCCAAAAGCACCGAGTGGGAATATCTTCCCGTATATTTTCCGAGCCTCAAAAGAAATCCTTTCTCTTCTTTTAACCTTTTTAAGGTTCCTATCTCTTCATCTTTTTGAGTTTCTTTTATCCGATTTAATTTCTCTAAGATTGAAAAGTAATCATTCGAATTTGGATTTTGCCGTCTGGAAAAACCTCCATTTTTCCGCTTTTCAATCTCAAAAGTTATTAAATCCCTCGTAAACTCGTCGAGAATTCTTAAAAGTTCTTCCTCGTTTAAACCTTTCCAAAATGTCCTTAACTCCCCGTTTAAATTTCTTAGATAGGTTTCTAAAAAACTTTCAACACCTTTGGAGTTCCAATAGATTCTAAAACTAAACGAGGTATTTTTTCTTAAACTTTCCACCCAAACGGTTAGGTTTTTCTTCGAACGCCTTAGGTGGAAGGTTTTTAAAACCAAAACCTCCGAGGGGTTTTTAACTTCCGTATCCTCCACTTGGAGGAATTTAAGCAAATCTTCCCTTGCCTTCGGAGGTTCTCTATTACTAAAAACTTCCGTTAAAGGTTTCCCGGCAAAAATTTTATTCTCCCAATGTTGTGCGAATGGTTTTAAACTCCTCGGGTTGTAATTTCTTAAAAATCTTATAAGTTCATTTATAAATTGTTCCCAAATTTCACCGTTTTTTGTCAAAAGATGGTAGAAAATAGCCGTTCTGAAAGCTCCCTTTATTTCACTTCCCGGAATGTAAACCCCTTTTAAGGTTTTAATAAATTCCTCAACCTCCGAAGGCTGGAAATTACCCTCCACCTCCAAAGTGTAGTCGGGATTAAGTTCTTCCACATTTAGGTTAAGTTCTTCCAAAACTTCCCTTAGGGGTTTAAATCTTCCGTTTTGAGAAACCTCCCTCGAGAGGTTTAACATTACATTTTTTACCCTTTGGGGTGGAAGCAAATTAGCTATTTGCCCCGTAAGGTTATCGAATTTGAAAACCCTAACGGTTCTTCCCTCATCGTAAATCTCTATAGGTAAAAGTTTATTTCCACTCCCTATAAAGGTAGGGGTGAGGACTTTTAACTCCAAATTAGACATTTAAAAAACCCTCCAAAGGGATTTTTTAATTTGTTTTTACCAACTCCGAAAGGTTTACCTCTATACCTTGAAATACCTCAAAAGGTTCATTCCAATTTTGAACTATCCACTTTTGGTTTCTTTCCGCAATCATTACCTTTTTGGGTTTGGTTAAAATCCAAACCACTTTTTCAACTCCGGCGTCCAAAAGCTCTTGGGTTTTTTCAAAGATGTAATCCTCAACCGAATTGTAATTGCTTAAGTCGGCTTTTGTGTCTATTTCCACTACCACTTTAGGTGGTATTTTTGTATATCCACCTTCGAATTTAAAGTTTTTCCTTTCAAAAACGGCTATGTCTAAGAGCCTGTAGCTGTTTTTAGATGTAAAAAAGCCTACTTCGTTGGTTAAAACTAAATACTCCTTTGGGTTGAGTTTAGAGTATAACAAGGCTACAATGAGGGCAACCAAATAAGCCTGTATATCACTACTCCCCATTACAGCCTCCAAGGGAAGTTCCCCTTTTAAAACCTTTTCGTAGTTTCGGTAGTAAATGGGTTTTCCCTTTACTTTTTCGTAAATTAAAGCTTCGGGAATTTGCTTTTTTTTACTTTTTTTGGTTTCTTTTTTTGTCTCTTTTAATGTCGGCATTAGGAAGCCTCCTTTATAAGTTCCTCAAGGTTTATTGTTAGATTTTTAAAAACTTCAAAAGGCTCATTTCAATTTTGGATAACCCACTTTTTGTCCCTTTCGGCAATCATTACCTTTTTGGTTTTTGTGAAAATCCATATAACCTTTTCAACTCCGGCGTCGAGTAAGTCCTGGGTTTTTTCCTGAACGTATTCCTCTAAACAGCAATATTTAGACAAATCCGCTTTAGTGTCGATTTCTATAACAACCTTAGGAGGAACGGGTATTAACTTATCCTCTAAGAGGTAGGGTTTCACCTTTTCCCTCTCATTAAGTAAGCCTGCAATCCGCTACTTCCCATAACCGCCTCCGGCGGGAGTTCACCTTTTAGAACTTTCTTGTAATTCCTGTAATAGATAGGTTTTCCGTTAACCTTTTCGTAAGTCAGAATTTTTAAAAGTTGTCTTTTTTCCTCCTTAGAGGGTTTATTTCTTTTCACTCCAAAAGTGGTAGGCATTATTAAGCCCCTCCCTTAGGGGGAAATTTAACACTTGAACGACAATCCGAAACCTATACCGTAGGCGTATATTGAGGAATCTCCCACTTTTAGTGTCTCCTTTAAACTTCCAACAAAATCCGAAGGTTCTTTAAGTTTTAAAACCGAACCCTCCCTTAGGTAGGCAACGGTTTTTTTCCAAACGGGGACTTTTAAAAATTCGGCGTCGAAGTATCCGAGGCTTTTATCCACCGCGGAGCGCTCGAGCCTAACTTCGTAAAGGCTGTTTTCGGCATCTATTAAACTGTTTGGCACGGCGGGAGCTAAGAGATATAACCTCTCCCCCTTTTTTATAAAATCTCCAAGCCCTTCGGGGATTATTTCTTCTCTTTCTTCGAATTCAAACCTCCCAAAACCTACCGTTTTGTTTCCACCTAACCTTACCACCTTCAAAGCGGTTTTTACCTTTTTAAACCAATCTTCGTTATTTACCTTAAAAATCACCGCAAAGGAGTCATAAATATTTGCAACCTCGTTGTGGAGTTCTCCCTCCTTTGCCGTATTCGTGAGTCTATTTATTGGTGTTTTTACCGTTAAGGTTTCTCCCCTCAATTTCGGCGCACTATCGCTATAGCTTCTTATAGCCTCCGCCAGCTCTTGGGGGTCTTTGGCTTCTTCCCCATTTTTGGACACCCTCTTAACTATCTCCTCAAAGAGTTGTCTTTCCGTTTTTATCTCCCCTTCGAGGATTTTTTTCAAAGTATCCCACTCTATTAGGGAAATCTTTTTAAAAGCCTTACTTATCGGGTAGATTTCCTTTAACTTTCCCTCATCGGTATCGTCAAAAATGGAACCCTCCAAGGGTGGTCTTAAAAACCACAGATTACCTTTTGAGTCGATGGGAATTGGAGAAGAAAACAAAAATGGTATTTCACTCTTATAACTATTTAGGAAGTTTTTGAGCTTCTTTCCTCCGTAAAATTTCCTAATTCCCCAACATATCGCCCCAAAAATGGTATTGGTTGTTATTTCTCCCCTAAAGGGGGATTTTGGTTTAAAAACCAGAGCTGTTAATTTCGTTTTTCTCATTTTATTGCTCCTTTCAAGGTTTTTAAGACCTTTTCAAAGAGGGGTAGATGCTCTCCTATAGAGGAGAAAATCTCTTCCGCAACCTCTTCGTGATAAGTGTGGGAAGTTCTGTTTCGATCATCGATAGCCTTTAACAGCCTAAAGGTTTCCTCCTCTTTGAGGTATCCGACCGAAAAGAATTCCTTTATGCAGGATTTTGGAGATTTGCAAACTATTCCCTCTTTTTCCCGCAAAAATTCCTTTAAACTCTTCCACATAATTTCGGTTGTAAATTCAAACCTTTGGATTGCGCTGTCCCTAAAAAACTCGTAAAGTTCCCTATTCTTCATAAGGTTGGCAAGTTCGTAAGCCTCCTTTAGCCGTTTTAGAGCCCTTTCAAAATCCTCCAAGAGTTTCTTTAAAGCCATCTCTTTCCCTCTTTGAGGACTGTGTCCTTGAGGTAATCCGCCTTTTTGAGTTCGACGATATCTACCTTATAGGGGAAGTTGCTCTCTTCCAATACATATCTTAGAAGTGTTAACTCTTTTGAAATATCCTCCTCCGAAAGGAAGGCGAGGTCGAAATCGGAAAACTCCGAGTGTTTTCCTTTAGCCCTCGACCCGAAGAGGTAAACCTTTACCTTCTTCCCCCCAAAGAGGGTTTTTATCAATCTCCTTAAATCTTCGGGTGTTTTTAGGTTTTTAACCTCTACCATTGTTCCTCTAAGAGGTTTTCCAGTTTTTCTAAAACCTCTGAGGTTCTGTTTTCGTCCAACTCCGAGAGGGTTCCTTTAAACAATTCCTCTTCGGGTGAACCTTTTTCGAAATAATCCCTTCCCCTTAGGGTTATGGTAATTTTGGAAAATTCCACTTTGCCGTAGCCTCTCGAACCACTTCCCCCCAAATAGGAGTTTTCGAGGAGTCTCAAACCCGTAAGGAGTTTTTTCAAAAGCTCTGTATCCTCTTTCGAATAGAGGTCTAAGGTTATTTCCCCTTCGAATTCCACGCCGGCGGGAACGCGCTCTTGGTTTCTCAAACCTCCCTGCTCTACCGCTCCCGTTATGCGGTTTATCCTGTTTTCGTATTTGACTTCGGTAAAAATCCCCTCTCCGAGGGTTTCTTTAAGCATTTCCAAACTTTCGGGTGTAGGGTAGGCGTCGGAAAATTCCGCCCTCGGGGGTCCCGGTAGGTATTCCTTTTTATCTTTTTCTAAAAACTCTCTTAAAGTCCTTACATCGCTAACTCCGAAAAGTTTGCATACCGAACAGGTTCCGCAATCGCATGGGGCTCCCAATTTTCTAGTGTTATCTTTAGCCTTTTCGGTCATAAACTCTACCGAGGTTTGAACTGTTCCATTAACTCCCTTTGGTTCTCTAATAAACCACTCCATAAGGGAACGAATCTTTCCCTTGAGGGAAGAGCCAGGAATATAGGGTGCGTCCTTGGGAATAGACCAATCATCTCCGAATTTTATTTCCAAAGGAAGCTTTATTACCGGATTGTCAACACCTCCTATTTCGAAGTTCTCCTTTGCTCCCCCTATGTGGAGTCCGGTTTTTAACCTCAAACGGTATTTTATTGAAACTACTCCTTGAAGGGTGTAGGTTTTCATTTTTTAACCTCCCGCATATTTTCTAAAGTAGGCGTAAAGGGCGGTTATGAAATCGTTCAAACGTTCGAAGGATTTTTTTAATCTTTCCTCTTCGGAACAACTTTCCACTTTTTCTAAGACAAGCCTCATTATATCTCCAAATTCCCTCGGCATTAGGTCTCTCGCTTCGCTATAGGCGATAATCGGATAAATCCTCCAAAGGGTAGCTTTTGCATCGTTTAAATTAGTTTTAGCTTTTTGGGTTGCACTTTTTATTTCGTTAAAAAACTTGCGGAGTTGGGTTGACTTAATCCCCCGCGTATGATTTTTTAAAAATTCCGCTAATCTATCAGCGTATCCTTGCGGTTTTAAAAGCTCTCTTAAATTTTCCCCTGCTATATCGCCAAAACAATTAAAATTTTGAAGGAACTTTTTAAAATCCTCTATAACACCATTATTTTGCTCTCTTCTCCTCTGTTGAGAACCCGGTCTTCTTCGAAAATTCCCACCTTGATATCGATACATTTTTTAAACCTCCCTTGTTTTCTTTAAATTCCTCGTTAACATCAAAAGGTAAGCCAAAAATACCAAACTCTTTTCGAGATTTACCAGTTCATCTTTTGATGGGTCTATAAAGATTTCTTCCAACTTCCTTCGGATTTCTTCGTTTTTTACATTCCTCGCAAGTTGGTAATAGAAATAAGGAACAAACCTATAGAGTTCCTCTTTTCTTTTGGTGAAGTTTTCCTTGGTGGTTTCCTTTATAGCCTTTAACTTTATGTAAAGCCTATATAAGAGACTCCTCGAGAGGGTTTCCTTATCTTTCTCTACAACCTTTAAAAGTTCCCGAGCTTTATTTTCCAACTCCGAAAGTTCACTCCACTTTAAAACAGACCCCAAAAGGGCTATTTTGTCCTTTTTGCCGTTTTTTTCAATTTTAGATTTTGCCAAACCTTCGAGGCTATCGGTGGTATCGGAGGCGAGCCTTATGGGGAAGTTTCCTTTAAAGAACCCCAAACCGGCTGACATTCCGAAATTGGGGTTTTCGCAAGTGTATTCCTCAAATTCCTTTCTAATAAAGTTGGCAACTTTAATCGCAATATTCCAAGGGGCTATTAAAAATAGGTCATCTCCCCCGCTGAAAACGGTATAAACGGGACTTTCGACGCAAGGTAGGTATTTACTTTCCTCTCTTTCTTTGTAGTCTCTGTTTAAAAGCTCCTCTTTTAGGTCTCTAAGCAATCTATCCACATAGAGGCTGAAAAAGAGTTCGAGCATTCGGCTTAAGGTCGCTATCCTCGAAAAAGAGTAATTTTTTATCCCAGCCATAAAGATTAATCCGAGGTTGTCAACATCGGCTTTAAAGTAGCCGAGCTTTTTGTCCCCTAAAGATAGCTCTTGAAGAATGGTAAAGGGAATAATGTCTCCTTCCTTTGGCTTTTCCTGTTCTTCAAATTCCTCTTCCAATAGGGGGTTTAGGTTTTCCCAATCCTTTGTGAGGGAAGGAACGGCTTGACATATAAATTTGAAACCGATTAGATTGGGATTGTCTTCTATATCGGTTGCGTTTAGTCTGAAAATATCTAATTCCTTGCAAAGTTTCGAAATCTCTATTTTCCTATCTTCGGAAATGTAAAGTTTTCCTTTCTCTTCTATAGGTAAAAGTTTGAAGTTTTCCTCCGAAAGTAGGTAAACAGTTCCCAATTTAGGAAGGCTGAAATAGGCTCTCCATTCTGGTTGAAGTTGTTCTTCACTCCTCGTAAAGGCTATATACCTAACCTTGGGAAGGTTAGCCCCTACTTTTTGGAAAGTTTTACACCACTTACAGAATTCTTGTTCCCTTCCCTCCGTTTCTTCCACAATTTCCCAACCGCACGAGGGACATAAAACGGTATTTTTTCCTTTCTTAACAAGTTTTTCTATTTTTTTATTTGCCAAAGTATCGAGATTTAGGAGATTTAATTTAAATTTCTTTTTCTTTTCGTTTGCCAATTTCTGTTGAACTTTCTTAACAACCTCACGGTAGTTTCTCAATTCATTTAAAGAAAACTTTTCCCATGCCAAGATAAAACCAAGTCTTCCGCCAAATTCCTCTAAAAGGATTTTTTCTATTTCATTTTGAAATTCCTTTAATTTTTCCTCTATCTTTTCGTCAAAACCTATCAAAAGTTCAAACTTTCCCGCCGAGGCGTAGAGGGTGTTAATGGTCGGGTTGTAGCCGAGATTTTCCAAAATATAGCGCGCTATAAGTTCTGGTAAAAGAGCCAGAAAGAAGCTTCGGGCTCTAAGCCTTTTAGCTACACCTTCTATATTTCTCACCCCAAAGAGGAATTTCTGAATTCCGCTTATATCCCCCTCTACGAGGATTAAGCAAGGTTCTTTTTTCTCCTTTAACCGTTTTAGGTTGTAATCCGTAATTAGTGAGGTCGATATCGCCGCCACTCCCCTCGAGTGGTCAAAAAGAGATATGTCCGGATAGTGGTATATTCCCTTTTCCCTATCGTAGGTAGAGGAGGGGACACTCCAAAGGTATTTGTAAAAGAGGTAATAAACCTTTTGGGTAAATTTGGAAATATCGTTAACACTCTTAACGGTTTTACTCAAAACCTTTCTGAAATCCTTAAAAAGTTGAAGATATTCGCCATAAATTTCCCTATAAAGTTCCTTGTCGTATTTCCTAACCTCCGAGGGTTTCCCAACCTGTTCCCCAATAAGGAGAGGAAATATTAACTTTCTTAACTCCTGGGAAGTGGTTTCCTCCCTAACCTCTAAGGGTTCTATTCGATACACCCATTCCTTTTTCGGCACCGTCTCGAAAACTTCAACACTCTCAAAGATGGAGTAAAGTCTTCTTTCCTTAGTTTGCAATTCATCTGTGTTGATTTCGTCCCTTTCGGTGGCAGAAATAATGTCGGCTTTTTGGTAAATTTCGGCAAAGAATTTGTAATCCCCCGCATTTTCCGGGCTATGGTGGTGAAAGGCGGCTAAAATAACCTTTAAAGGTTCCAAATTATTGCAATCCTCTAAAAGGTTGTATTCCTTACAAAGCTCCTCTAAACGGTTAACAAAATCTTCCCCAAACTTGAGTTCATTTAAGAAATCCTTTACAAATTCCTCGCCAAGTTTCTCGTGAAGGTATTTGTAGTTATCTTTCTCCTTTTCCGTCTCATTATCCTTTCCATTTTGTGTTTGTCGCTGTTGCTGTTCTTCCTCCGAAGGGTTTTCTTCCAACCTTCTTTTCAACTTCCCTATATCGTGAAAAAGAGAACCCAACGCTATAAGGTCTCTAAGGTTTTTTAAACCCTCATAGGACATTTCTTTTTATTCTAAATCACATTAAAAGGCGATGTATTTTACCAATTCCCTTTTAGAGTTTTTTAGAGATGGAGGAAATCCTTATAGGGGTGGATACCGGTGGAACCTTCACCGATTTCGTCTACAAAAAGGGCGACCGATGGGGGGTTTACAAAACCCTTTCTACTCCCCACAATCCGGCGGAGGCTATCCTAAAAGGTTTGGAGGTTATAGGCGATGAAAAGCCCCGCCGCATAGTCCACGGGACGACGGTTGCGACCAACACCCTCCTCGAGAGAAAGGGGGCGAAAACCGCATTTATAACCAATAAGGGGTTTAAGGACATCATCGAAATAGGTCGCCAAAATAGGGAGAAACTTTACGACCTCCACTACCGGAGACCGGAACCTCTCGTTCCCCGCCACCTGAGGTTTGAACTCGACTGCAGGGTAAACTCCAAAGGGGAAATTGTTAAAGACTTGGATCCCAAAGAGGTCGAAAGGTTGATAGAAACCCTCGAGAGGGAGAAGGTCGAAGCGGTCGCCGTGTGTTTTCTCTTCTCATTCCTAAATCCGGAACACGAAAGATTTGTGGGAAACCTTTTGAGGGAGAGATTAAAAAAGGTCCACGTTTCGGTCTCCTCCGAAATACTCCCCGAGTTTAGGGAATACGAAAGGGCTTCGACCACCGTTGTGAACGCCTATGTAGCCCCCAAGATGGCTAAATACATAACGACCTTAAAGGAGAATTTGAAGCCGCGGGACCGCTTGGTAATCATGCAGTCCAACGGCGGGGTGATATCCGCCGATACCGTCGTTAAAGAACCGGTTAGGACGGTTTTGAGCGGTCCCGCGGGGGGAGTGGTCGGCGCCTGGAAAATAGGAAAGCTCGCCGGCTTTGAAAGGCTCATCACCTTTGATATGGGTGGAACCTCGACCGACGTCTCCCTTATAGACGGAAAGCCGACCCTCACAACGGAGACAAAAATCTCCGGAATACCTATAAAGGTGCCTATCATCGACATCCACACCGTGGGGGCGGGTGGGGGTTCGATAGTCTGGGTCGACAGAGGCGGGGCTTTGAAGGTGGGTCCCCAGAGTGCCGGCGCCGACCCTGGACCCATATGTTACGGTAGGGGTGGTAAGCATATAACCGTTACCGATACAAACCTCTTTTTGGGAAGGTTGGTTCCCGACCACTTTTTGGGCGGAAAGATGAAACTCCTCACCGAGCCGGTAAAGGAGGCTTTCGAAAACCTTTCGAGGGAACTAAAAACCGACCCCTACACCCTCGCGGAGGGAATTCTGGAAATAGCCAACACCAAAATGGAGGGAGCTATAAGGGTTATCTCCGTCCAGAGGGGTTACAATCCCGAGGAGTTTGCCCTATTTAGCTTTGGCGGTGCGGGCGGCATGCACGCCGTCTTTTTGGCTAAAAAGCTCGGCATACCCAAAGTGTTCGTTCCGAGAAACCCCGGATTGCTTTCGGCTGTGGGTATGCTCCTCGCCGACCACATCAGGGACTACTCCCTAACCGTTATGTTGCCCCTCGAAAGGGAAACTCAAAAGGAGCTTTACCTCCACTTAAGGGAACTCTTCAAAACTCTGGAAAACCGTG
>JALVTI010000040.1 GCA_027035985.1 Aquificales bacterium
TACAACCTCCTCTTTGGGGATTGGGAAGAGGAAACCGCCGACGAGGGTGAAGAGGAAATAGAACCCCCCGGCGGTGATGAGGACGACGAACTATACCGCCTTTGGTTTGGAGAGGATTAAAACCTTAAAGGTTGGTGGGTAGATGCGATTAAAGGGAAAAGTCTTTGAGGAATTGGGAAAAACATTTTTTAACCTCTCGTTGTTATTAATAGGAACGGTAGTAGTTCAACCCTTTGCATCTGGGAAGTTATCTTTAACCTTAGCCTTTTGGGGGATATTTGGATTTTTTCTCTTTATAGGGTTAGGCATATTTTTAATCGACTACGGGGAAAGATTAAAAGAAAAAGAGGAACCAAAGGAGGAATAAGATGACAACCGCGGTGATTTTGGTAATAATAGCCGGTGCCATAGTAGGCATAACGGCTTTGTTTTTGGCGCATAAGGAATTAAAAAAATAGGAAAGATTAAAACTTTAAAAACCTTTTTCAAAAATTTTATCTATGTATTTTTCATATTTTGCTAACAATCTTTGCTTTTTGCGGTTCACTTTAAATAATCTGCTTTTAGCTTTATTTTTAATTTCTAAAAGACCTTTTTCTGTTGCAAAAAGAAAAGGATCTGCTTCTAATAGGAAGAGAAGATGTGCCAATGTTGTATAAAGTTCAGCTTCATATGGTTCTAAGGATGGATCCATATATATAACATTCGAATTTAGTAGTATTAATTCTGACTTATCAGTACCAGGTTTGTAGTCTATATAGATTAACTTCATAAGTTTTTCAACGAAATTATGGTCGATGGTAATCTTATTTTTTAAAATTTCGTTTATAGCATTTATACCATCTTCTAAAACCCAAGATTCCGCTTCCAATAGATTGATTTGATGCATAATTTCATTAGCCTTTTCCCGTAAAACTTCAAGTTTACTATCTTTCATCTTAAAACATAATTTTGCAGGTGTTACTTGGCATAGTTTTTGTACTACTAAAATCGTATTTAAATACCTCATAGGTTTTAGAGGTTTTTAGACCCACTTAGAGGTGCTTAGGAGATTTGGAAACTATTAAGGGAGGACGAGAAACCATGAGGAGGAGGAAGCTAAAAGCTGATAGAATTTGAAACTTGCCGACGATAGTGAATATCCTCTAGGAAGAAATGTTTTTGTCAGGTCAAAACCTCTCTCCAAAGTCTCGGCGGTTAGGAAAGCGGTTTGGCGAGTGTGCCGGAGGGTGTTAGTAGGTAGATTGAGATAAATTCCTACTAACACCTTGAGGAGGATAGAAATGGGAACCTTCGACTGGTATTTCGTAGACAAAAAAGACCTCGTTAGGGTAGCCGATTTAATCCAAGAGTTGGAGTATTTGATAGAGGAGATAAAGGAACACCGAAAGGTAATAGGGGAGCTCCCGGAAGACCTCAAGATGGAAATGGGAATTCTTTCAAACACTTTGAAGAGGTTAGGAAAGAGTTTAAACCCGGAAGGGGAGTGATTTTCCGATTATTTCTCCAAAGGTGTTAGTAGAAAATAATCTAAACCTCTCTACTAACACTTTTAACCTCTTCCACCCGCCGGCGATTTGTAGAGGAAAAGGATCCGGCAAAAAAATACCTACCTACGAGACCCGGCAATTTTTTTGTCAGGTCAAAATACTTCCGGCGGTAGAGGTTTAGCGGTTCAGAGGGAAAAGCGGTTAGGAAGAGTTTTAATTAGTGGGTGGAAATTTGGAAAAGTTTAGGAAGATATCGGAACGATAGAGATGGAAACTTCCGGGTCTTTTAATTCCTCTTCCAGCTTTAAAGAGAGTTCTATGGCTTTTAAGTGGTCCTTGATTTGGGAAGTTCTGATAAGGGCAAGGTAGCCGTCAGAGGTTTCGTAGATGTTAAGCTTAGACCATTTAAGGTTATGTTTTTTCAAAAGTTGTTCTATTTCTTGTTTAATTTCCTCCAAAGGGTTAGTGAGGGTTTGTTGCATTTTTAAACCTCCTTAAGTATTAATTTGGCGAGTAATTTGGAGCTTTTAAAGAGGTCTAAATCAATTTCGCTATCTTGTTGGTAATCGGCAATTTCTCTTAATCCTTTAAGTTGTAGGAATAGTTTAGACGCTTTAGGGTTAATCTTTTCTAAAACTCCTACAATGGTTGAATGTGGTTGTCTTTTCCTAATTTTGTAGCCTCTATGTTTAAGTCTATTCCTTAGTTCCCAAAACACACCGTAATAGATAGTGCTAATAGCTCTTCTTAAAGCCACTTCCCGTTGGGATTGGGGAAGAGTGCGGGATTGTTCCTCTAACAAATCGGCAATTTTCTCAAAATCTTTAAAAGAAGGCATAGAAATTAACCTCCTTTGGATTTTTTCTTTTTCTTTTCTTCACGGAAAGTTTTAAGTTTCAACCAAAAATCTCTGCGGATTTCTAAGATGGCGTTAAAAATTCTTTCACCATCTAAGTCGAAAAGACTTGTTTCTCCCATTTCGAACCATTCTTCTTTTTTATCGT
>JALVTI010000041.1 GCA_027035985.1 Aquificales bacterium
AAGACCGATTTAAGGACTTATAAGGTTTACGGGTATCTGCTCGGTATGCTAACCCTTAAGACCTACCTGAAGGCGAAAGAGGTCTACAAAGCTATGCTCTGCAGGGGTTTGTGAGATGGAAAGACCGCTTTTGGAGGTGAGAAACCTAACCGTAAGGAGGGGAAACCGAACCGTTTTGAGAAATTTTAACCTCACCCTAAGGGAGGGTGAGAAGTTAGTCCTCGCGGGGGTAAATGGGGTTGGGAAGACCACCTTTGCGGAAACCGTATTGGGTTTTATCCCCTTCGAGGGAGAGATAAGTTTCGAGGGTAAACCGGTAAAGGGGAAAAAGGACTTTAGGGAACTCCGCAAAAGGGTCGGTTACGTTTTTCAAAATCCCGATGACCAGCTCTTTATGCCTACGGTTAGGGAGGAGCTAGCCTTCGCGCCGGAGAATTTGGGTCTATCCCGCGACGAAGTCGCGGCTCGTGTTTTAAAGGTTTCAAAAAAGTTCGGTTTGGAAAACCTGTTGGGCGTGCCTACCTTTAACCTCTCCTTCGGGCAAAAGCGCTTGGTTTCCATAGCCTGCATCCTGACAATGGAACCCAAACTCCTCCTTTTGGACGAACCGACCAACGGATTGGATAGGGATAACTGGCTCAGGGTTGCCGAATTTTTGCAGACCTTTAAAGGTTCGGTAATCGTGATAACCCACGACAGGGAGCTTATAAAATTCCTCCGCTGGAGGGTGGTCTATTTGAGCGAACTCGACTTCGTGAGTTCCCTAAAGTTCGAAATTCCCCCCAAAGGTTAGGGTTTTATACCCTCCTCTTCGAGGAGTTTTGCCAGGTTTATTTCCACCCCTATGGGGAGCTTTACCGTTTTGTTCCAATCGGAGGCGACCCAATCCTTTCTCCTTTCGGCGAAGAAGACCTTTTTTACGCGGGTGATATACCAAACCACCGCCTCCACACCGGCGTCGAGGAGCTCCTGCGTCTTTTCGAACATATACTCCTCAAAGGTAGAGTAGTTCCTAAGGTCGGCTTTTGTGTCGACTTCTATAACCACCTTTGGCGGAATCGGTATAAATTTTTCCTCCGTAAGGAAAGGTTTTACCTTCCCCCTTTCGTAGATGGCTATATCCAAATTCCGCCAAGTGCCCTTTTTAATATGAAAACCGACCTCGTTCGACAACACCACGTAATCCTTCGGTAGGACTCCAAAGAGGTATCTCAAAATCAGGGTGATTATAAACGCCTGCAATCCACTGTTTCCCATAACCGCCTCCGGAGGTAGTTCCCCCTTTAAGACCCGCTTGTAGTTCCGATAATAAATGGGTTTTCCGTTAACCATTTCGTAGGTGAGTTTTTCGAGCAGTTCCGACTTTAGGGGGGTGAAAATTTTCTTCCTCTCGGCGGTTTTTCCCATAGCCGACACTCCTTTAGGGTTTAGATTAAACTTTTTACCTTTCGTAGGGGGCGTAGCTCAGCAGGATAGAGCGCGGGGCTCCGGACCCCGAGGTCGCGGGTTCAAATCCCGCCGCCCCCATTTGCCGTTAACCTAATAATTAATGGCAACAGCCGTAGCGGTCGGAAACTTCGACGGTGTCCACCTCGGGCACATCCACCTAATCCGAACCCTAAAGGTGGAGGCGGAGAAAAGGGGACTAACCCCAATTGTGGTAACCTTCGACCCCCACCCCGCGGTGGTGTTGGGAAAAAACGGAAACTTCTGCCAGATATCCACCGCGGGGGAAAAGAGGGAAATAATTGAAAACCAATTGGGGGTAAAGGTTGAGGTAATCCCCTTTACGGAGGAATTCGCCAAGCTTCCCCCCGAGGTGTTTGTCGAGGAGTATCTGCTGAACCGCTACGGCGCAAAGCTGGTCGTTGTCGGCTACGATTGGAGGTTTGGAAGGGACGCGAGAGGAGACCTCCGATTGGTGGAGGAAATTTGCATCCCCAAGGGGTGCGAAGTTATAGAGGTCTCCCCCTACAGGGTTGGGGGAAAGGTGGTCTCGAGCTCCCTCGTGAGGGAACTATTAAGGGAAGCCCGCCTAAAGGAGGCTTTCCTATTCTTGGGACACCCCTATTGGGTTAGGAGGGATATAGTCTCCGGCAAGGGTTTGGGTAGACGTCTGAGATTTCCGACCCTAAACATGGAGGGTGTGGAAAATATCTGCCTCCCCAACGGGGTTTATGCGGTCAGTTGCGACGGACACCCTGCGGTGGCAAATCTGGGATACGCCCCGACCCTCAAAGGGGAAAGGAGAACCTTGGAAGTCCACATTTTGGGGGATAGTTTTGAGGTATCTCAAAACCCTAAGGTGGTTTTTCATAAATTTATCCGCCCCGAAAAGTCCTTTAAAGTTGTCGAGGAACTGGTCGAGTGGATAGAGAGGGATATCGAAACCGCAAAGTGGACCTTTTACACCTCCTAACCTTTAACAGAATTTTTATCTTTTATGTCCCTTGTTAGGATAGAAGAGGGTTCGGCACT
>JALVTI010000042.1 GCA_027035985.1 Aquificales bacterium
CGCCCAACTTGAGGGGGGTAAGGGTCTTTCCCGAAGAGGTTCCGGCGGTGATAGACGAACTTCCCCTCCTGGCGGTGGTGGCAACGCAGGCGGAGGGAGAAACCCGCATAGAGGGGGCGGCGGAACTTAGGGTTAAAGAGAGCGACCGCATAAAGGCTGTGGTGGAAAACCTCCGAAAAATGGGTGCGAAAATCGAGGAACTCCCCGACGGGATGGTTATAGAGGGAAAAACTCCCCTAAGGGGTGGGGTTGAAATAAAAACCTACGACGACCACAGGATTGCGATGGCTTTTACAATTGCGGGTCTAATAGCCAACAAACCCGTAAAGCTCGACAACCCGCAATGCGTTTCGGTCTCCTACCCCCAATTTTTCGAGGATTTGAAAAGAGTCCTCAAGGAGGGTTGAATTTTTCCCTCTCCCCTTTGGGTTTCCCGCAAAATATAGACCCTTAAAATGTCGAAACTGGTTCTCGCGCTCCCCAAGGGGAGGTTGTTCGAGGAGAGCATCCAACTTCTTTTGGAAGCGGGATTGATAGAAAAACCCCTAAAAGAGGGTAGGAAATTGGTTCTCTCCACTGAGAGGTTTGAGATACTCCTTTCGAAACCCAAAGATGTCCCGATGCTGGTCGAGAGCGGCTACGCCGACTTGGGGGTTAGCGGCTTTGACACCATTTGGGAGAGCAGAAAGGAGGTTTTCGAACTCCTCGACCTGGGTATAGGCTACTGCAAGATATGCATCGCAGGCTTTCCCGAGGGTGTCGAGAGGTATAAAAACCTCTCCTCCATAAAGGTTGCGACCAAATACCCAAACATAGCGCGGGAATACTTCGAAAAGAGGGGGATTAAACCCTTTATCTACACCTTAAACGGGTCGGTGGAGCTGGCTCCCCTTATAGGTCTCACCGACTACATTTTAGACCTCGTTCAGACGGGAAGGACATTGAGGGAAAACGGTTTGGTGGTCGTCGAGGAGATAGCGGAATCGACCGCCCGCCTAATCGCAAATAGGGAGAGCTTTTTCCTCAAAAATGGCGATATCCTCGGGATAACCCGTCGATTGGAGGAGGTTTTAACCCTCAAAAGGGGTTAGAAAAAAGTTCACCCCTTTGGGTCGTTTTTAAATTCACCCTTTGGGGTGTTTGGGGGAAAAGTTTTCCTAAAAAAGATGTAAAAGATGTTTTTTTGTTACTCTCTTAGAGGTTTTAATTCCGTTTTGTTCAAAACAAACTTTACAAGGTAGTAGATATAAAAGGGCAATGCCAAACCTAGCGTTAGGATTATAAGTAGGTACCATATAAGAACATGCCAAACTTGGTGTAAAATATTTAAATTGCACCTGAATTGGGCAATTTTCTCACCACTTTCGGGATTTATTAGGTAAGTTTTGTTAATAACAAGTTTATAAATTGAGTAAGGAAACAATAAGAGTGCGAATCCCAAAGTTATAATTCCGAGAATTGTCCACAAAATAAGATGCCATAAGATGTTCCAAATACCGACTTCTACTTTTAGTTTTCCAACATATTGCATGAGAAAAAATTATGAAAAAGTGGAAGAAAGGCTTTAAGCAATTCTATAGGCAAAGGGAGGTCTTTCGTCGACCAATTTGACGTCTTGGGCAACCTCCGGTAGGGGAACAACTTTAGTCCTTTTTACCCACCTTTCGGGAAGGCGGATTACGGTATTACCCCTCCTTATTACAGCGGGACGGACGAGGGTTTCGTAGGTTATCTTCACACCGAAGACCTTCCTACCGAAGCGGTTTTCGAATACGCCGGGACCCTCCATTTGGATATTTCTAACGATACCGGGGAAGTAGACCCTTTTTGCGTAATACCTGTCCCTTTTGGGGTGGTAGTAAACAATCCATTTAACGATACCTTGGCGGTATTTCGCCTCGGTGGGGATATATTTTTCCGCCTTTTCCTCTTCCTCAAGGAGCCTTTGGACGTATTGCTCGAGGGTTTTGTCCTCGCGAACCTCGTTTTCGCTCCAGGGTTCGAATTCCAGTTGCCAACCGTTGGCTTCGGCTACGATGTTGGCGGTCTCGACGGTGCGCTCTTCTTCCTTCTTAACGAGTTCCTCTATCTTGTCGATAATGTCGGCAAAGCGTTCCCTAAAGTCGGGCAGATGGGTTACGGCAACGATGAGATCACTCTCCTTTTTGAGTCTTTGGAGCTGTTCGGGGTTTTCGGCTAAGACCATAGCCTTGCGGATATTGCAGAAGTCCCTTCTAAGCTCCTCCAGTATTTCGGGGGAGAGTTTTAAGTCCAAAACGGTTTCCTGAATTTCCTTCATAACCTCTTCGGGAATTTCCTTTAGTCTTTCCTCGATGGATATCTTTTCGGCACCCCAAGGTTCGTATTCCTTATCCCAACCGCGAACTTTAGCTATATAGTTGGCAAGGCGGACCGTCGCCCTGTTTTCTTCGCAGGCTACCTCGCGCAGTTTCTCAACCATCG
>JALVTI010000043.1 GCA_027035985.1 Aquificales bacterium
TTAAACTAATTAACCCTTAAAATGGCGGAGAAGGTTAAAACCGTTAGGGGTTTCAGAGACCTCATAGGGGAAGAGGCGAGGAAATACCGCTACGTGGTCGATACCGCGAGGGATATCCTCGAGAGGAATAACTTCGAGGAGATAATCCTCCCGACGGTGGAGTATACAAAGCTCTTCGCCCGCTCGATTGGAGAGGCTACCGACATAGTGGAAAAAGAGATGTTCACCTTCCAGGACAAGGGTGGAAGGGATATAGCCCTCCGTCCCGAGGGAACGGCGGGGGTGGCGCGCGCCTACATAGAGAACAAGCTTTACGCCGATGGGACTTATAAAAAGCTCTACTACGAGGGGTCTATGTTTAGGCACGAGAGACCCCAAAAGGGTAGGTATAGGGAGTTTCACCAGATAGGAGCAGAGGTTTTGGGAACTTCGAACCCCTTGGCGGACGCCGAAATAATCAAAATTGCGGATGATATCCTCAAAGCCCTAAAGGTGGACGCCACAATAGAGATAAACTCCCTCGGGTGTAAAAAGTGCCGTCCCAAATACAGGGAAGCCTTATTGCAATATTTGAAGGAACATAAGGAGGAGCTCTGCGAAGACTGTCAGAGAAGATTGGAGAGAAACCCCCTAAGAATTTTGGACTGCAAGGTGGAGGGTTGCCAACTTATAGCGAAAAACGCCCCCAAGATTACCGATTACCTATGTGAGGAATGCAAAACCCACCACCAAAAGGTGAAGGAGTATCTGAAAGCCCTCGGTGTGGAATTTGTCGAAAATCCCTACCTCGTTAGGGGACTGGATTACTACAGCAAAACCGTTTTCGAATGCGTATCCGAAGAGCTTGGAAAGACCGTTATAGCGGGGGGTAGATACGACTACCTGGTGGAGGAGCTGGGGGGACCCCCCACGCCCGCCCTCGGTTTTGCCGCCGGCGTGGAGAGGCTTATGCTCCTGGTAAAGGAACTTCCCAAGCGTCCGCCGCTGGTATTGGTTATCCCCTTCGGGGGCGACCGGGAAAGGGAGGAGGCTTTAAAGCTAGCCCACCGCCTGCGCGAGGAGGGTATAAGGACGGAACTCTCCTACAGGGAGGGCAAAATTAGGAAACAGTTCGAGTTTGCCAACAAGATAGGGGCGGACTACACAATTGTGGTCGGTGAAAACGAACTAAAGCAGGGACTCTTTCCCCTCAAAAACCTCCACACGAGGGAGGAGATAAAACTCCCCTTCGAGGAAATAGTGAAAGTTTTGAAAACCCAAAGTGGGTGATTTTCCCTTTCCCCTTCGGGGATTTATTTTTTACACAGTAAATGTTTACATTCTTGTAAACTCAATTACCCTTAAGGGTGTTTTCAAAAAGGTTTCCACTTTTGAAAAATCATCTTTATGACGCAGAGCATAATTGTTCCGGTCGACAACCTTTGGATTTTGGTCGCCACGGCGTTGGTTTTTGTTATGGGCTTTACCGGGCTCGCCGTCTTTTACGGCGGACTGACCCGAACCCGCAGCATGTTCAACACCATTTTCATGGTGATGAGTTCGTTTGCCCTGGCGGGTATTCTCTGGATAGCCTACGGCTATTCGCTCGCCTTCGAGGGCGATATCGGCGGGGTTATCGGAACCCTGAAGCAGGTCTTCCTAATGGGTTACTCGCCGAGCAGTCCTTCCAACGTGGCAAGCAACCTATACGCTTACCTCTTCGCCTTTTATCAGATGACCTTTGCCGCCATAACGGTGGGACTAATTGCCGGTGCGTGGATTGAGAGGATAAAGTTCTCCGCGTGGCTACTCTTCGGAGCGCTCTGGCTTACCTTCGTCTATGTGCCGGTAGCCCACTGGATATGGGGCGGCGGTTTCCTCTCCATGTTGGGGGTTCACGATTTTGCGGGCGGTCTGGTGGTTCACGCGACTTCGGGTATCACCGCCCTCGTCGGAGCTTACGTTCTCGGGAAGAGGAAAGAGGCTATTCTCCAGCCGGCTAGCCTTCCCCTGGTTGCGGTCGGAACCGGTCTTCTCGCCTTCGGTTGGTTCGGTTTTAACGGCGGTTCGGCGCTCGCGCTCAATGCCCAGGCGGTAAATGCGGCATTCGTCAGCGTTATAGCCGCCTTCGTCGCGGCACTGGTTTGGGCGGCTCTCGAGTGGTTTAAATTCGGAAAACCCACCACCTTGGGCTTTATGACCGGTATTATCGCCGGATTTGCCACCATTACCCCCGCCGTCGGTTTTGTGGACATACTGGGCGGGTTCCTGATAGGTATTCTCGCGGGAATAATTTGCTTCCTCGCAGTGATTTGGGCTAAGGCTAAATTCGGCTACGACGACGCTCTGGACGTTTTCGGCGTCCACGGCGTTGGCGGTATAACCGGAACCCTCGCCATAGCGCTCTTCGCCTCCAAGGCTGTCGGCGACGCCAACGGTCTCTTTTACGGCGGCGTTTCCCTGATAGTTCCCCAAATAGTG
>JALVTI010000044.1 GCA_027035985.1 Aquificales bacterium
CCTATAGTGGTCTTCTGATACCGCTTCCATAGGAAGGAACTTATAAAATTTCCCTTTTTGAACCTTATATTTGGGATTTATTTCGCAAATATCTCCCAACCTCTTAACCTCCCACTCCGCGGGTATCCTACCTATTTCCGTATCCTTAAAGGTTTTGTGTTTAAAAACTCCCTTAGTGAAATAGATATTCATCAAACCTTTTTTGACCCTCTTAAGGGTTTTTATTTGTTTTTCTATGTTCTCTAAAAGGTCATCGAAATCCTTTAACACTTTGGCGATGTTTTTTTGTTCTTCTAAGGGGGGGATTAAAATTAAAACTTTTTTTAAATCGGAAATTCTTAGACTGGGATAATTATCATTAATATTAATTGAAAATTTTTTCCTAATTAAAGAGTAATAAAGAAATAAATTATCAACTTTTTTAGGAATCACTACACATAAGTGACTTACTACATAGCTATCAAAAGGTAATATAGCTCTTTTCTCTTGAAAAATAGATGCTCCACTTTTAGGAAAAACAATAGCTCCTTTCGGATACAACTTTAGATGGTAATCTTTTATAGCATGTTCACTTATTAAATCATAACCTATTATTTTATGATTATTACTTATATGTTGCACTCTAATAAAAGGGTATTTCCCATTTTTGAAGTATGTTTCACCTTGAGGAGCTGACTGTCCACCTTCTAAATGGGCTATTTCTCCTAATTTCCTAACCTCCCACTCCTTCGGAATCTCCCCAATTTCAGTTTTCTTAAAATTTTTCTCCCTATAAAAGGGAATTTTTGACATTTTCAAACCTCCTAAAGGGTTTTAAACCAACCTAACCCCCGAAGTTTTAGCAATTTTTGCTATTTCATCGTCTGCGTTGGGTTTTCTAATAATTAGGTCTATCCTCTGTTCGCCGATTTTGTCCTCAAGCTTAACCAAAAAGGTTAGTTTTTTGTCAAGAATATCACCCTTAAAGGGAGTTTCTATATATAGGTCTATATCCCCACCCCTTTTGGTTAAATCAACCCTTGAACCGAAAAGCCAAACCTTAACATCGTTCCCGAAAACCTCCTTAGCGGTTTCAACAATTGCTTTAATTTCCTCTTTGGTTAAACGGACGGGTTTCATTTCGCTACCCTTTCGATGTTTTTAATAACTTCCTCAATGGTTTCAATTTCCTGCAGAGCTTTTTTAACCGCTTCAAGTTTTAAATTGGTCTCCCAAGGGTAGATATGGACGAATTCATTCCTCAATTTGCGCAATTTCTTCCAATACTCCGCCGATGGTATTATGCGGTATTTTTCCAACGTGTTGAGAATATCTATAAAGGTCGCCTCCGTTCGGTCTTTTCCCGTTAGAATTTCAAACACCAAAGGGAAAAGTTTTTCACCAATTGAACTTTGGAGTTTTATAAACCTGAAAATAAACGCATCGAGAAGGGTTAAATAATCCTTATCCTCTAAAAGTTCAATACTTAAACCCCTCTCCTCTATTTTGGTTTTCGTGTATTTTGTTAACTCCAAGTGTCTTTTTGCCTCATTTAAAAGCCAAGAGATGTTTTTCATAAATTTTTTCCTCCCTTTCCTCCTAAAGGTCTTAAAGCAAAAGAAAACTATTTGGGGGAAATCAATCCAAAAGTTTCAAAACCTCCCTTATATACCCCTCAACGCGGTTATAAAGTTCCTCGTATTCCTCTTTAAGTTGCTTTAGATTTTCGTATTCCTCTTGTAGGTTTATTTCCTCCTCGTCCTCCAAAGGGGAAACGTACAGGGAGACGTTGAGGTTATGGTAGTTTTCCGCAATTTCTCTAATATCTACTGCGCAGGAAAAACCTTCTATTTCTTTAAAACCTCTGTAGGTTTCCGCAATTTTCTTAATGTTTTCCTCCGAAAGGGTGTTCAGTTTTTTAACCTCAGGGTGAGGCATGTATTCATTACTTGCGTTGATAAATAGGATTTTTTCCTTCCTTTCGGAGGGTTTGTTTTTGTTTAGGACGATAATAACCCCCGGCGCTTGGGTGTTGTAAAAGATTTTTTCCGGTAGGAGGATTATAGCCTCTATAAGGTCGTTTTTAACAAATTTCTCCCTTATAGTCTTTTCTCTTCCTCCCCTAAAGAGTATCCCGTTATCGAAAACGACCGCCGCCTTCTTTTCGGTGTAGTAGTTAATGAGTTGCATCCAAGCCCAGTCCGCACTTTGGGCGGGGGGATAGCCGAATGTAAAAATCTCATCGCATTTGGGGTTTTTCTTTAAAGCCTCTTCTGTGTAAACCCCTTTTTGGTTCCAAGGAGGGTTGGCAACAACGTAATCGGCTCTGCCGGAGGGTTTCAGTTCTTTAATTCTTTCCTCAAAAAGTGGATTTAATAGACTATCCCCTACGGTGATATATCCGTTTATAATCCCGTGGAGGATTAGGTTCATTTCCGCCAAACCGGCGATGGTTTCGTTTCTCTCCTGACC
>JALVTI010000045.1 GCA_027035985.1 Aquificales bacterium
CGGGCGGGATTTTTACATTTTCGAGCTTTTTGAGTTTCTCGTTTAATTTCTTCTCCCTTTCGAGGTAGGGTTCGTATTTGAACTCTATTTCGAGTTCCTCCTTAACCCAATCCAACTTGGGGAGGTCCATTTGGTCTTTTAAGTCCTCCAAACGGGTATTGGGTCTCTTCAAATACTCCTTAACTGTGAGTTTTTTCTTCTCCCCGTTTAGGGTTACGACGACCTTTTCCTCCTCGTAGCGTTTTCTAAACTCCTCCAGTTCCCTAACCGCCTCCTCGAGAAGTTTGAGCTGCTCGTCGGTTAGCGTTCCCAATTCCCGCGCCAGTTTTCCAAGCCTCAAAATTGCGTTGTCCTGCCTTAAGTGAAGCCTCCACTCGGCGCGGGAGGTAAAGAGCCTGTAAGGTTCGGTTACACCTTTCGTGGTGAGGTCGTCGACCATAACACCTATGTAGCTCTCGTCCCTTCTCAAAACTATTGGCTCCTTTCCGAAAGCCCTCAAAGCGGCGTTTATGCCTGCAAGTATCCCTTGACCCGCTGCCTCCTCGTAGCCGGTCGTTCCGTTGAAGTTTCCGGCGTGAAAGAGTCCTCTAACCCTCTTGGTTTCCAGGGTGGGGTATAGTTCCCTCGGGTCTACTATGTCATATTCAATAGCGTAGGCGGGTCTTATGAGCCTGACATTCTCCAAACCGGGAATGGAGCGGTACATCTCCCATTGAACCTCTTCGGGTAAAGAGGTCGATAGCCCGTTGGGGTATATCTCAATCGTGTCCCACCCCTCCGGTTCGAGGAATACCTGATGTCTCTCCTTGTCGGGGAATTTGACGATTTTGTCCTCTATTGAGGGGCAATATCGGGGTCCCACGCCTTGGATTAGACCGCCGTATAGAGCCGTTCGGTGGAGGTTTTTCCTAATAATCTCGTGGGTTTTGGGTGTCGTGTAGGTTATCCAGCAGGGCATCTGCTTTTTACCTTTGGGAAACCAATAGCTCCCCTTGGGTTCGGTCCAAAAGCTAAACTTCGGCGGGGGATCGTCACCCGGTGCTATTTCCAAAAAGGAGAAGTCTATCGTCCTCTTGTCGAGCCTTGCGGGGGTTCCCGTTTTGAACCTAACGAGGGGAAAGCCCATTCTCTTGTAAAACTCCTCTAACCCGTTGGCGGGAGGCTCCCACATACGCCCCGCCGGCATAACCTTGTCGCCTATGTAAATTTTCCCGTTTAGGAAGGTTCCCGTTGCGACCACCACCGTTTTTGTTGGGATTTCCAAACCCAAACGGGTCTTCACCGCAACAACCTCGTTTTTGTCGTTGATAACTATATCCACTACCTCGTCCTGGTGTATCCAAAGGTTGTCCTGGTATTCCAAAACCCTTTTCATATAGGAGCGGTAGAGCTTTTTATCCGCCTGCGCCCTCGGAGACCATACCGCCTTACCCTTTTTGATGTTCAGCATTTTGAACTGTATCCCGGTTGTGTCTATAGCCTTCGCCATCTCCCCGCCGAGGGCGTCTATCTCCCTGACCACTATTCCCTTTGCCACCCCGCCTATGGAGGGATTGCAGGGCATCTGACCGATAAAGTCGGCGTTTATCGTAAAGACGACAACCTTCGCACCCATTCGGGCGGCTATAAGAGCCGCCTCTATACCGGCGTGCCCCGCACCTATTACCGCCACATCGAAGGTTTTGGGATATCTCGATAGTCCTCCTCCCAATACGAATTCAACCTCTTTATTTACCGACATAGTCAAAGGTAGAAAATTAAAAGCCCGCCTTGCGGCGGGAGATGGTTTAAATTAGCCCCTTTAAATGGTTCGTGTTCTCCTCACCCGTCCCGAGGAGGAGGCGGAGAGGGATAAAAAACTCTTCCTCCAAAAGGGGTTTGAGGTCGAAACTTTGCCCCTTATAGGGTTTGAGGAAATACCCTTCGACCCACCCCTGTTGGAAGATTACGACTACCTCTACTTTGGGAGCAAAAGGGGGGTTAGGTATTTCCTCCAAAAGGTAAAAAAAATACCCCCCCACCTCAAGGTGATAGCGGTTAGCGGCAAAACCGCCGAAAGTTTGAGGGACTTCGGTGTTGAACCCCATTTGGTTTTAAACGGTTCCTCCAAACACCTTTTGGAGTTGGCAAAAAATGGGAAACTCCCAAAGGGGAAAATCCTCGTTCCAACCGCGGAGGTTCACACTAAAACTATTTACCGCCTTAGGGATTTCGGTTTTGAGGTCGATATCCTACCCGTATATAGGACGGTTTTCCGAGAATACCCAATAGGGGTTGTGGAGGAAAAGGTTGGGAGAAGCGACATTTTGATATTTGCCAGTCCTTCGGCGTTTAAAGCCCTTTTGGAAAATTTGCAAAATCGGGTGGAGGTCTTGAAAAAAAAGATAATAGTCCCGATAGGCGAAACGACCGCCGCGGCGGTAAGGGAAA
>JALVTI010000046.1 GCA_027035985.1 Aquificales bacterium
AGAATGCTCCCCAAAAACAAACTGGGACACAGAATGATGAAAAGACTAAAGGTTTACGCGGGTCCCAATCACCCCCACCAGGCACAGCAACCCAAACCCTTAGAAATTAACGCATAATTAGAATAGGAGGATAAGGATGCAAAAACTTAAAGATTTCAAAATAACCCCCGATAACTCCTTTTACGCAACCGGCAAACGTAAGGAGTCCATAGCAAAGGTTTGGCTCATCCCCGGATTGGACAAGCAGATTGTCAGAACCCAAAGCGGTAAGGAGTACAACGTAAAAGATTACGTAATGAGGGAAACCCTCTATAACAAGATACTCATTCCATTCAAAATTACCGGCACCGAAGGAAAGTTCGGCATATTTGCCGAGGTAATAGGCGGCGGTATTACCGGTCAAGCCGAAGCCATTATGTACGGCATCGCAAAAGCTCTGCTGGCTTACAACCCCGACCTGCGTCCCAAGCTCAAAAAGGCGGGATTGCTCACCAGGGACGCCAGGGAGAAGGAAAGGAAAAAATACGACCAAATGGGTGCCCGTGCGAAATACCGCTGGTCGAAGCGTTAATTTCCACCTATTTCTTTCCTTTTTTTCAATCCCCGTAAAATACCTCTCTCTTATATATTCCCCAAAAAATTTTCTCGGAGGTGATAAAGTTGGCGAATGTCGTAGTTTCCTTAATGGATTTTAAACCCGTTTACGAAAACCCCGTCGAAATTGTGGAACGTAAAGGGACGGGGCACCCCGACACCATTTGCGACAATTTGGCGGAAGAGCTTTCGGTTGCCCTGTGCAAGCTTTATCTGGAGGAGTTCGGTTTTGTCCAGCACCACAACGTAGATAAAGCTTTGTTGGTGGGCGGTGTAGCAGACCCGAAATTCAAAGGCGGGGAGATAATCACCCCTATCGAAATATACCTGGTTGGTAGGGCTATTAAGGAAAAGGATGGAAAACCTCTGCCCGTTGACGAATTGGCTATAGAGGTCGCCAAGAAATGGTTGAGGGAAAATATAAGGAACCTCGACCCGGAAAAACACGTAATAATAACCCCCAAAATCAGACCTGGAAGCAAAGATCTGGTCGAGCTCTTCGAAAGGTTTGCCAAAAAGGGTGAGGTTCCCCTTGCAAACGATACCTCCTTTGCGGTGGGATACGCCCCCTTCGACGACCTGGAAAAGGTTGTTTACAACACGGAAAGATACCTAAATTCGGCGGAATTCAAAAAGGAACACCCCTATCTTGGTGAGGACATCAAAGTTATGGGTGTCCGTTTGGGGAACAAAATAAGGATTACTATAGCGGCGGCTTTTGTGGATAAATTTGTGGATAACGTCGACGACTATCTGGCTAAGAAAGAAATCGTCAAACAAAAAGCCCTGGAAAACGCCGCCAAGTATACCGACAAAGAGGTTGAGATTTTTGTTAATACTGCGGACAACCCCGCCGACGGCTCGGTTTATATCACCGTTACCGGAACATCGGCGGAAGCTGGTGACGACGGACAGGTTGGAAGGGGTAACAGACCAAACGGATTGATAACTCCTTATAGACCTATGACTTTGGAAGCCGCCGCGGGTAAAAACCCAGTATCCCACGTAGGAAAAATTTATTCCGCCGTAGCGAATATCATCGCCAACAGGGTTGTAAACGAAATCGAAGAGATTGAAGAGGCATACTGCTACATGGTTTCCCAAATCGGAAAACCGATTACCGAACCGCAGGCTTGCGATGTTAAGGTCAGAACTAAAAGGGACATTAAAGGTATAGAAGAACTTATAAAGAAAATTGCGGAAGAGGAGATAGCCCAAATTCCCGACATTTGGAAGGGATACGTGGAAAAGAAATTTACCGTCGCCTAATTTTCCAAAACCTTCTGTAGGACCTTTTCCAGTTCCCCTTTCAGTTGACCCTTTACTTTCTCCACCGTTTGGTTTAAAGTTTTGGTAACCTCCTTGACCGTTTCATCTGTTGCGTTTTTCAACACCCCAACGGGATTGGTAGCGGCGCCACCCTTAGAGGTGGGTAAAAGTCCATTTCCCACCGCAGGGAGAGATATACCTCCTATCTCCACCTTTGGGTGGTCTGCGGTTCCGGTCACGTGAACTACTACCTTAGCCGGTGTGTAGAGGGCTAGGGTAATGTCCAATTCTTTAGTCAAGCGATTGTATCTAGACCCCTTATAGATTTCGGCGAACAGAACATTTCCGACGGTGTAAGCTTTGGTGTTCCTTTTAACGAAAACAATCCAGGGTCCATCAACCGCAACGGTTCCCACAACGCGGGTAAGTGTGAGGTTTTCCCACTGCGACTTTTGGAGTAATACCGCCAGTTGGGGCAGAAAGGGATTATTCCTTATATGCCAATTGAAAATGGTAAAATCAGCTACCGTTTTCGGGGTGTTTGGATTGGAGAAATCGCCAACACCTTCAACGGTAAAGTCGGCGTCGTTGTTCATCCCTACAAAGGTTCCGTTTACCCAATAGGAAACCTCTTTAAGGGTGTTTACGTTTACCTTGGCAAATACCTTTTTGAGTTCAAATTCCAAAGGTTTAACCTCACCGGGAGTGTAGGGTATCCCAAAGGCCACCGCCACATTGGTCGCGTTATCCGCCCTCCTAATAAAGTGGAAATACAAATTGTCGATATCCAAATCTAGGTAAGGTTTAAACTCCCAATAGACCTTCAAAGGAGCGGACAAAACTATCCTATCCGCAGAAAGGAGTTTTCCACCACCAAACCCCGGTGGGTTTCCTATTTCCAATCCGTCAACTTCAAGACGGGTTAAAAGCCAATTAACCTTTACATCCTTCACCTCTGCGGGGGCGTTAACCCTACTTTGCAATAGGGCATTTAGCAGAGGTTTCGCCGTAAGCTTTAACAGCGCTACGGTGGCTATTGTGGGTAACACCACAAACAGCACCAAAAATAGGAAGAGCCTTTTTATCCACTTCATAAGGAAGAAATAGATTAGGGATGAAGGAGAAGAAAACCAGAAGATTAGTCCGCCAAGAGGTCTTTTTTAACCTCTTCAGGGGAGGGCACGACATAACCGGGCTGTTTCTTTAGCCGCTTCAGTTTGGAGTAGTAATACATTACGGGTATCAACACCAGCGTTAGGGTGGTCGAACCTATCGTTCCGAATATTAGGGAAACCGCCAGTCCGTTGAATATCGGGTCGAAAATGATAACGAATGCTCCGACTATCAGCGCAGCTGCAGTTAGCAAAACGGGACGGGTTCTTATAACACCGGACTCAACAACGGCAACGTGCAGAGGAACCCCTTCCCTCAGTCTCTGTTCCGCAAAGTCGACCAACAGTATTGAGTTACGGATGATAATTCCCGCGAGTGCGATAAATCCTATCATCGAAGTTGCGGTGAAGAAGACGTTGCCCATTATCTTGTCCATAAGCCAGTGACCAGGAATGATACCGACCAAGGTTAGGGGAATAGGAGCCATTATAATGCCGGGGATTCTGTAGTCTTTAAACCAAGCCAATATGAGCACCCATATTAGGAAGACCGCACCCGCAAAGGCTAAACCGAGGTCTTTGAAAACCCTAATAGTGATATGTATTTCTCCACTCCATCTAATGGCAACGTGCTTGTCTCCTGGAGGAGGGAAATAATACCAATATTCCTCGATTTTTCCATAGGGATTAGGAATTGAAAGCACCTTATTCCTCACATTGAGGATGGAGTAAATCGGAGCCTCATACTTTCCTGCAACATCTCCGCACACGTAAACCACCCTTCTCATATTCTCCCTGTAGATTGTATGCTCAACAGGTACCTTTTCGACCTTGACCAGCTCTTTGAGGGGAACCTCTTTCCCTAGGGGGGTCATTATTTTTGTGTTCAGCAATCTGTCTATACCGCTAACCTTCCCTTCAGGAAATTTGACAATCAGGGGAACCTTTTCGAAATCAGTGGTTTTGAGGGTGGTCACATCGTAGCCGTGAAGAGCCATTGCCACGATAGCCCAAATTTGCTTTTTATCTAATCCATTTTGCTTAGCCTTCTGTTCATCGATTTCAATTCTATATTTTTTGCGGTCTACATCAGCGTAAATCGCCACATCGGTAATAGAAGGTGACTCCTCAAATATCTGTCTAACCTTCCAAGCCACCTCCTGGGCGACCTTATAGTTATGGCTGTAAACTTCAGCCACTATAGGTGACAGTACCGGGGGTCCTGCAGGAATTTCTACAACTTGTAGATTTTTCACACCAAGTTTCTTAGCAAGGGGATGAAGTTTTTTTCGCAATAGTTTAGCAAATTGGTGCGAAGTTATAGAACGATATTCTTTATCTACAAGATCGATGTGTATCTCTGCTTGCCATGGATATTTACGCAAATAGTAGTGTCTAACTAAACCGTTAAAGTCGAAGGGAGCCGCCGTTCCGACATAAATTTGGTAGTCGGTAACGATATTTTGTTTTTTAATAACTTTATCTGCTAGAATCTTTGCTACATTAACCGTCCTTTCTAAGGATGTACCTTCAGGCATATCTATAACGACATCTAGCTCAGATTTATTATCGTAAGGGAGAAGTTTAACCACAACCCATTTGGCGACCAGCATCCAGAGGGAAAAGGCGAGCATTGCCAATACGGTTAGGTAGAAAGCCCACTTTTTGGCGGGAGAGGTTATCAGAGGAACCACTATTTTGGTGTAGAGTTTCCAGAAGAAGGTTTTTCTAACGTCGTATTCCTCGTGAACGTGGACGTTCTTAAGTAGCAGATAAGACGCCCAAGGGGTTATCGTAAAGGCAATGAGTGCGGAAAGGGCTATTGCCGTAGAGGCGTTGATGGGTATCGGTCTCATGTAAGGACCCATAAGACCGCCGACGAACGCCATGGGGATAAGTGCCGCTATTATGGTTGCCGTTGCCAAGATATTGGGGTTTCCAACCTCGTCGGTGGCGAGAATGATAGCCTCTCGGGGGGTAACCTTACCCATAGACATCCAACGGTGGATGTTTTCGATAACGACTATCGCGGCATCGACCAAAACACCTATTGAGAAAATTAACGCAAACAGGGTGACCCTGTTTAGGGTAAATCCGTAAAGTTTGCTGAAGAACAGTGTCAGAGCCAAAATAACGGGGACGGTTATACCTACGACTATAGCCTCTCTCCAGCCGAGCGCAACGGCTATCAGCAACACAACCGAGAAAGTGGCTATAAACAGGTGCTTTATAAGTTCGTCGAATTTCTCTTCTGCGGTCTTTCCGTAGTTTCTGGTAACGGTTACGTGAACGTCGTCGGGAATGATGGTTCCCTTCATCCTCTCGACGGCTTTGAGAACCTCCTCGGCAACATCAACGGCGTTAGTTCCCTTTTTCTTTGCTATGGCAATCGTTACAGCAGGGAGTTCACCCTTGAGGTCTTCCTTTATACCCTTTTCCTCGTGGGCGGGACCCGTTCCGAAGAGGACGTAATGCTTAACCTCTCCGGGACCGTCGACAACTTTTGCTATATCTTTCAAAAAGACCGGCTTACCCCTGTAAACGGCAACCACTATGTTTTCAACATCTCTCTTATTCTTTATAAATTTTCCAGTTTGAACGGTTATAACTTTGTTGTCCTTTATAAAAAATCCGTTATCCCCACCAAAGTTGGCGGCTTTTAAAACTTGGATAACCTGTAAAGGATTTATGTGATAAGCTTCCAACTTTTGAGGATCTAGATAAACCGTTATCTTTCTTTTTTCCCCTCCAACAATAAAAACATCGGAGACTCCGTGAATCTTAGTTAGCTCCTCTTCGAGAGCTGCCGCTATACGGTAGAGTTCGTAAGAATCATAGTTTTTCCCCCATAGGGTTAGGGTAAGTATAGGAACATCATTTACCGACTTCGATATTATTAGAGGGGGAAGTTTTACACCGTCGGGAACTTTATTAATTCCTTCCATAAGCTTAGAGTTGAGCTCAACCAGAGCCTTCACTGGGTCGGTTCCGACATAAAACCTAGCGGTTACTATTCCCCAGCCATCACCCGCGGCGGAATAGAGATATTCAATATCCTTCAGTTGCCAAAGTTGGTGCTCTATGGGTTCGACAACTTTTTTTTCAACAACCGGCGGCGTCGCCCCCGGATACCGAACGATAACGTCTATCATGGGAACGACGATATCGGGGTCTTCCTGTTTAGGAGTTGTCATAACGGCTATAAAGCCGAGAAAGAACGAGACTATAACCAGTATTCCAGTCACTTTGTTATCTATAAAAGCAGCGGCTAATTTTCCCGCCAAACCTTTACCAATGGCTTCCATCTACCTCCCTCCCCTAATTGGCTTTTTGGCTTTAAACGCTGGAAACGGCACAACCGTCGCAAGCCTTTTGAACACCTTCCACAACGATTTTTTCCCCGGGTTTCAAACCGGCAAGAACTTCCACCTTATCGCCAAAGGTTAGACCCAGTCGGACAAACCTCAAATGGATTATACCGTTTTTGTCCACCACATAAACAGCCGTAAAGTCTCCCCACTTGAATACCGCACTTTTAGGAATAAGAATGACATTATTCTTTTTCGCCTCGGGAACTTCAACATAGACCGATTTTCCGGAAATAACCTTGCAGTTTTCCGGTAAGGAAACCTTTACAAGGAAACTTCTGCTCATCGGGTCAACCGAAGCAGCTATATGCTTAACCTTCCCCTCTACGGTTTTTCCGTTGACCTCCACCTTTAGGGTCTGCCCTTTTCTAATTTTTCCGAAAAAGCGTTCAGGGAGGTATACTGCAACTTCGTAAGGGGGTTTATCTACTTCTATAAGGAAACTGCCAGGACCGACAAAATCACCTACATCTGCTGGTTTTATTGCAACCACTCCGTCAAAGGGAGCTTTTATTTTGGCATACCTCAAGTTGTTTTCTATTGCCTTTAGAGCCGCTTCGAGTGCCTTGACGGAATTTTCCAAAGCCTCGTATTGGGCTTTAGCCATATCCAATTGCTGTTGGGTAACCCCACCGACATCCTTTAGGGCTAGCAGTCTTTCGTAGGTTCTTTTTGCCGCCCAAGCCTGCGCCTTTGTAGCCTCTACTTGGTGGAGAAGGGACTCCTTACGGGCGATTAAATCTTTTGGGTCTATAACCATTAAAAGTTGACCCTTTTTAACCCTATCCCCTATGTGAACATAAATTTTTTCGACAAAACCGGCTATACGGGTCGATATCCTAGCCGTATCCTGAGCTATAACCGTTCCCGCGAAGCGGGCAACGATATTCAAATTTTGGGGTTTTACGGTTTCCACCTTCAACCCGCTAACCTTTTTGGGAGTTTCGTGAACCTCTGCGGGTGCTATCTTGGGCTGAAATACCCCACCCAACCACGCAACGGTTAGAGCCATTACCCCGGTAAAACCGCTCCATTTGAGCAGTTCTTTCATTACTTAACCACCTCCAAAATTTTTCCTGCCGTGTTGTAGAGGTCTAAATAAGCCTTATTGCAGTTGTAGAGGGCTTTTACCCTATCAAAGCGCGCCATATCCAACTGGCTTTGAACGTCCAAAAGGTCAACGATACGGGCTAATCCCTGTTTGTATCTGGCTTCGACAATTTTAAGGGATTCCTCCGCCTGTTTAATCTCGGTTTCCGCCTCTACCAACTGCGCGTAGGCGGTTTCGTAGTCCTTAAAGGCTTTGGAGAGCTGGAACTTGATCCCTTTACGGGCGAAATCTAGGGTGGTTTGCAGTTCCCTTTCCTTCTCTTTCAGCATGCGGACCTTGTTAAAGGCGTTTAGACCGTCGAACAGCTTCCACTGAAAGCCCACACCGACCATATAGGA
The DNA here is from genome assembly GCA_027035985.1 of Aquificales bacterium. Lineage (GTDB taxonomy): Bacteria > Aquificota > Aquificia > Aquificales > QOAS01 > QOAS01. The sequence goes on from JALVTI010000046.1 coordinate 7,793, forward strand.
GTTTGCGATGAAATTACCCACCCTGTTGTTGTCGTAGAGGTCATACTGCGCGAAAGCCACAAAATCGGGTAGGTAGTTGCCCCACGTAGCCTTTTTGTAATACTTAACCGCGGAAATACCCTCCTTTAGAGCCAAAAGGTCCTTTCTCGCATTTATAGCCCACGTGTAGAGTTCCGAAAGATGTCCCTCCACCTTTACGGGGGACGGGCAGAACATCCTCCCCTTCACGGAAATGTCTTCGGGAGACCAATTTTTGTTCAGGAGAAAAGCCAAAGCCTTTTTAGCCACGTATAGGTGGTTTTTAGCCTCTATATACTTTGCCTTTACGGTTTCGTAATAAACCTTCACCCTTAGGAGGTCGGAATAAAGAGCCATTCCCACTTTGTACATCTTTTGGACAACCTTTAGGTGGTGTTCCACATCTTTTAAAGCCGTTTCGGTAGCCCTTACCGCCGCCTTTGCGTAGAGGGTTTTCAGGAAGGTATCGGCGACGTTGTAAGCAACCTCTTCGGTCTTCCTCCCCGCCAAAAGGTCTTGGGCTTTCCACTCGAGATATTTACCCCTTATCATATTACGGACTTTTCCGCCCATCCATATGGGAACCTGTAGGGAGAATTTGAGGTCGTAAAGCTGGTTGCTTCCCGGATTGTTGAAATAGTCCTGCATAGCCATAAAGGCTTGAGCCAATCCTCCCACCGTCATAGATGAGGGTTGGGGAAATTGCAACGAGTGGGTGTTCATCCGAAACATAATCGAATAGGGGGGCTGATTGGTTCTCGAAAAGAAATAGCTCGCCGAAATTTGAGGAAAGAGAAAACCCTTCGCCGCCCTGTACTCGTAATACTTTTCGAGGACTTTATACCTTTCGGCCTTTAGTTGGAGGTTATCCTTTATAGCTATATCCACCGCCTTTTGGAGGGTCAATTCGACCCCCCAGAGGGTAGAGGTTGCCATTAATCCCGCCAAGAGGAGTTTTTTCATTCCGGAGCCTCCCAAAGGTTTTAACAGATTTAGCATTTTCCACCTTTCGGACTCGGTCGAAGTCCAAAATCAACCCAATAAGAATATTAGAAATATTGCATATTCTATATGCCCGCCATCAATTTCGAAGACCGGCGGAGGGTATAATTCTCTTTTCCCGACCATGCGGAGGTTTATGCTTAAATCGAAAATCCACCAGATAACGGTTACCGGTTCCGAACTCTACTACGAGGGAAGCCTATCCTTGGACGAAGAACTCATGAAACTTGCCAACCTTCTTCCCTACGAAAAGGTGGACGTTTACAACATCAACAACGGGGAAAGGTTTTCAACCTACATAATACCCGCCCCTGCGGGAAGCGGTATATGCCGTCTCAACGGCGCGGCGGCGCGCAAGGGTGCTAAGGGAGATAAACTCATCATCGTCTCCTACGCCCTTGTGGAGGAGGAGGAACTGGAAAATTACAAGCCTTCTATCGTGTATATAGGGGAAAATAACACCGTAAAGGCTGTTAAAAGCTTTGAAACCACTAAGGTATAGCCATGTCCCTTATAAACCTATTTTTGGTCTTTTACGGATACCTATCCCTCTCCTTTGGTTGGATTTTTTATGGTGTTGTCTTCCTCTCCTTTGTGGTAACCCTTTACACCGCCTACCGCAGTAGGGATATCTATACGACCGCGGAAAGGTTTATTAATACGATTACTCTCCTGGGGGTTTTCGATTTGGCGATTTCCTCTTTGATTGCAAGTTTCCTAACCGTTAAGTGGATTTTAAACCTTTGAAATAAACACCGTTTGATAAAATGATTGCTTTGCCCTGCTTTCCCCGAAAAGGGGCAAAGCCGAAAAATACGTCCGGAGGGTAAAGATGGGTAAGAGACACTACGAGAGGGAGAGGTTTTACGAAACCGTTTTTGTCGTAAAACCCACCCTAACCGAGGAGGAATTCAAAAAGGTCGTAGAGGGTGTAAAGGAAGAAATCACCCGTAAGGGTGGCGAAATCCTCTACGAAGAGGATTGGGGTCTTAGGGAGTTCGCTTACCCGATTGAAAAGTTCAACCACGGTAGGTATTACCTCATCCAATTCAGGGCTGTCAACGAGGGTGAACCCCCTTACGAAAATCTAAACGTTCCCAACGAGCTAGAGTTCTACTACAGGGTTAACGAAAACATCATCAGGTGGCTCACCAGCAAGATTAAAAAAAGTGAAGTTAAATCTCAGAAAGCGGTTAAAGCCGAGGGGTAATTTAAACAACTATGAATTACAACAAGGTTATTTTGGTTGGCAGACTCGTTAGGGAACCAGAAAACGTTGTTCTACCTTCTGGCAGTCAGGTTTCCAATTTGGTAATAGCCTACAACCGTAACTATAGAATGCCCGACGGCTCTTGGCGGGAGGAGAGCCACTTTTTCGAAATAAAAGTTTTCGGAAAACTTACGGAAAGGGTTGTCCCCCAGTTGGGTAAAGGGGATTTGGTACTCGTAGAGGGTAGGCTTCACCAAGACAAGTGGATAGACAAACAGAGCGGCGAACCGAGAAGTAAGATTCGTATAGTCGCCCTCGATATCAAGCCGCTCAGCAGGTCGGTGAGGGGTGGCGAAATCACTGAAGCCCCCGCGGAACCCATGCCCGACTTCTCCCCCGAAAAGCCCCCCGCCAAAGAGGGGGATAACACCGAAAGCTTTGACGACTTAGAAAACCTCCTCTTCGGCGAGGAAGAAAAGGGGCAAGAGGGGGGGGAAAAGAAAAAGGATGACCTCGACGATTTCGATATTTTGCTATAAAACAGCTCGGGAGGTTGCGAGATGTTAAAAAAAGGAAAGAAAAAGGTTTGCGAATTCTGCCAAAATAAAAGGGAACCCGATTACAAGGATGTGGAGACTTTGAAAAAGTATCTCTCCCCCAGGGGTAAGATTATTCCCGCAAGACAAACCGGCGTGTGCGCAAAACACCAGAGAAGGCTGGCTGTAGCAATTAAAAAGGCTAGACAGCTCGCCTTACTACCTTATGTGGTTTATTAATCGGAGTTAAACCTTAGGGGGTAGAGGAATGAAGGTAATCCTTATAAAGGACGTTCCCGGATACGGAACTTTTGGGGATATAGTTAACGTAAAAGACGGATTTGCAAACAACTACCTTATACCCCGCGGTTTGGCTCTTCCCGCCACCGAGGGTAACGTAAAGCACGTTCAAGACATCTTGAAACAAAAGCAGAGAAAACTGGAGAGGGAAAAGGCTAAAGCCCAAGAGATTGCCGAAAAAATCGACGGTATGGTTATAGAGATAGCCCGTCCCGTCGGCGTTACCGGAAAACTTTACGGGGCTATTACCGTTTCCGAAATAGCGGAAAAAATTAAGGAACAGGCGGGTGTAGAGGTTGACAAGAGAAAAATAATGCTCAGAGCTCCCATTAAAAACGTGGGTAGGTATAACATTCCCGTAAAACTCCACCCCGAGGTTAGCGCCACCATAGTCGTGGATGTCAAACCTTCGGAGGTAAAATAAACCAACCCCGTGAGGGGATTGGAAAACTTTCTCTTTTATACACTTTTATTGGCTTTTATAAGCTCCTTTTTTTCCATATCGGTTTACGAGGGGTTTTTAGCCCTTGCGGTAATAAGCGGTATTGCACTCCTTTTTCTAAAAAGGTTAAATCCGCTAAGGGGTCTCTTTTCAATCCCGCTGGCGGGACACATTACAACTATAACGGTCTCGAGTTTTCTCTTCCTCCGTGTAAAGGAGCAGTTTAGGAGATTACTCGAACAGGACTTTTTCAGCCTCTCATATTTCGCCACTTTGGGGTTGGAAAGAAATAAAACTATCCGCTTAGTGGAATTTTTTATCAAAATCTCTCCTTTTTTGGGATTGGTTTTATCAATAAAAGTCCTATACACCTATTACTTTGATCACGATATCAAAGGCTTCTGGGGTGGGAATTTCGTAATAGGAAATCTGCTCGCCCTACCATTTTTTGCAACGGTATACCTCTTTTTAAAAACAGAAAACCTTTTTTTAAAAATACTACTCCCCGCCTTCGGCGGATTTTTTCTCTACACCGCATTTTTACCGGTTGAGAGGTCGGTCATTTTGGGTTTTCTAGCCGGCTTTACGGTTTTTGGGATAGCCCTTTTCCGTCTTTACTCCCCAAAAAGGTTAATACCGATTTTTGCCATACCTCTAATAGGTGGAATTTTAGTTTTAAGTCAATCTCCCAAGGTGGAATATTGGTTTAACTTAATAAAGTCACCTCATTCTTTGGAGCAAAAAATTAATAATCTCTCCTCCCAAAGATTGGAAATAGCAAAGGGAGCTTTCCGATTAATAGAGAAAGCTATAGAAGAGCGTGACTACGTAAAGCTACTTATAGGATGGGGATATGGTCCTCAAAAGCAGTACCACAATTTACCTTCTTATCTTCAGTTTATAAACGAATACGAAAGTTTCGTCTTCCTAACGGAGTTTATCAACGGAGGTCTACTAAATGTTATCTTCCTTTTATGGTTTTACGGTGTACTTATCTACCTTACTTGCAAAGTTCTAAAACGTAGGGATAACCTCTTTATGGAAAAGGTCACTTTATTATCCACCGTATGGGTTAATATGGTTTACCACCTCTTTACCCTTTTTTGGGTTCCGATAAACGGAATGTTTTACGTTCTTTTAGCTTTAATAGAGATTTTAAATAGAAAATCAAATAAGTAATTTTTCTACATCTTCCTTAGCCTGTTGTTTTATCTTTTCTAAAAGCTCTTCTTTCAAGTTAAGATTGGTTAAACATTTAGCATACTTTTCATCTTTGTTCAATTCAAATGCTAAAACTTTGGATATATAAAAAATACAGTGCAATATAGGATTATCCTCAATATATCCTTCTAAAATTTCATGAGATAGTTTTAAATCTACAACTATTTTTTCGGGATTTACATTAAAAATTAAATCGGAAGTGAAAAATAATCCGCCAAGAAAGGCAACATCCTTATCTATATTTAATCTTTCCGCAAGTTTCTCCGAAATAACGGCAGCTAAAAGCATTTTTTTATATTCTTCAACCGGAACTTTTAAAGTTTCAGCTAATTCTAAAACCATAAGAACCAGGAGATATTTTTTTAAATTGTTAATTCCTAAATATGCCAAAGCCTGCCGTATAGATTTTATCTCTATAGGTAAATAAAAATAAGATGAATTAACAAATTTCAGAAGTTTTGTAACCAATCCGGGGTCACTTTTTATTAAATCTTTTATTTCTTTAAGGTCGGCATGCCTCTCTATTGCAGCAAGTGTTTTTATAATAGTTGTAGTTAAAGCCGCAATACTCAATTCCGCATATACAGGTTCCGGTTTACCGAAATAATAACCTTCAAATAGGTCACAATTATGTTTTTTTGCTTGATAAAATTGCCTTTCATTTTCAATTTTTGTAGCTATACACTGTTTATTAATCAAAAAGGGGTCGTTAAATTTATCGAGATTTCTTACTTCAGATACTATATAATCGGCATATTTAATTGCTAAAGGTCTAACATTTTGATGCGTAATTAAGTCTACATCAAAAGCAAATTGAAAACCCTCACTCTTTAAATTGGCTAAAGCTGTATTTATAAACTCCCACTGTTTTCTGGTCAATTCAGTGTATGGTTTCTGAAGGTTTAAAACTGTTCTTTCTGCTATTAGAGTTTCTAAGTAGGATTTATTTACTACATTTTGTATAGAAAAATTTATCATTACTTTTTTATCACCCGCTATCTTTTGATAACCGGTAGAGGAAATTAGGTCTATAACAATAAAAGCAGCTTTATAGGGAGGAATTTCTTCAGGAAATCTATCGGGACTTTTTCTACTCCTTAGAAATATTTCATACATAACCACATTTCTATCTTCATCTACTATGGGTTGACGGGCAAGAAAAAAGGGAGACTCCATAGGTTTTAATCAATTGTATACAAAAAATTTTTATTAATCTTTTTTATGGGTAAAATATAATGCCAAAGCAATCATTAATACACCAATAGCTATATAAAGAGTTTCCATAGGATTCTTAAACTGGAGATGCAATACCTGCTTAAAAAAGGAAACTATCAATACCATTATGACCAAACGCCCTAGTTTCTCTTTTAAATCCTCAAGGTTTTTTATAACTAAAACTCTTTCACCTAACGGGTCATTTTCCGCAGGGTCTATTTTGGAAATAAACAACTCGTAAAGACCTAAAGCAAAAACCAACAAAAAAGTTCCTATAAGGAATAAATCCACCGACGTAATAACAACTGACAATAGTTTAGCGTACAGATAACTATACGATGTCTTTAATAAAAAAACCCCTACAAGATGTATAATTTCATACAGCCCAACAATAAAGACTATAAAAGCCGATACCAATGAAGCTATAACGGCTATTAAAACCAACCATCTGGTATTCCACAAAAAAGTTTCGAAAAATAATTCCACTCTCCTAATAAAGGAATTACTGGTTCTTTCCATAAGAATGGAAATAGGATAGGGAACTAAGCAAATTTGTCAAGCAAAACTTTATTGCTTTTTTTGTTGAGAAAGAATTTCCTTGTAAATTTCTTTTATTAGAGTTTTTATAAACTCTATTCTATCTTCACAGGTAAACCTTTCCTTAACAGCTTTAAATCCTTTTTCGGCAATTATTTGTCTATCCTCATTGTTTTCTAAATAAAACAATAATTTTTCTTCAATATCCATTCTATCGAGGGGATTATAAACAATAATTTCTTCATTCGGTTTAAAAAAGCTTCCTAGAGTATGGCGGTAGTTTATCATTAAAGCCGTTTCGCAAGCCGCTATTTCCAAGGGTGTAAAACCAATACCACTAGGTACAAAAGCGGGAAAAGCTGTTAAAGCTAACTTTGCTTTATTAATGTAGGATATTCTTTCCTCAAAAGTGGAAATATCGGCTACATGTATACCTTCGGGCAAGTTTCCTTCAACCTTACCAACAATAGTTATATCTGTTCCTTCTAAGAAATTGAGAATGAACCAATTCCTTCGCGAAGAGGTATATAAACCTACTTGTGTCAACCATAAGAAGTAGAGATGTGGGTTTTCCCTACGGAAATTATTAAAACTTTCTTGAAATTGAGGATTCATAAGGGGTAACAAATATTCAACCGCATAGATAGGAGCTATCTCGGGATTTCGAAAGCAGAATTCTCCCACTTCTATACCAAAGTCTCTAATAGCATTATCCATATTCTGTGACCAGTTTTCTACTATCAACGAAGGGTCTATTACATTTCCAACAAAAATGGTAGATATTTCTTTTCCTCCTTTTGGAGGAATTAAATTTAAATTCACACAGGGGGTGAAGTAATAGATATTTTGAAATCCTAATGATGCAAGAAATTCCCCATATCGCAAATCGGTTATTAAGAAAACCATATTGGGAGAATTTCTTAACTGCAACAAATTAGGAGAATGGAGTATAGGATCCTCAGTTAAGATAGTTATATGGACAACGCCTAAAAGGACATGAAGTGGGTATTTTTGGTTCTCTTTTTCCCCCCATATAATTCCTTTGGTGTTAAAGTCTAATATAAATTGTGGATTATATTCCTCTATTTCCTTAACCGTTTTAGCCACATTTTGAGGGTCTATATGAAAAATTTTTAGCTCTACTTCGGTATCGGGTAAGAACTCCTGAATACCTTTAATAAGGTGTTTATCACCAAAACCTTCAATACCACTTAACAGAAGAGCAACCTTTATTTTTTCCATTAAGAGTTAAAAGTTTAAACCTTAAAGACCTGGATAATTTAAAAGCTTTAATGAACCCTACAAAGTCTATAGAAGAACTTAAGGAATTAGCCCGAAAGGTAAGAATAGAGACTATTAAATCCATATATTTAGCCGGTTCGGGACACCCCGGAGGTTCTTTATCCATTACCGACATATTGGTGGCTCTCTACTTTGGAGGTTATGTTAATGTAGACCCCCAAAATCCCTATAAACCAGATAGGGACAGAGTAATTCTGTCTAAAGGACACGCAGCTCCCTCCTTTTACGCAGTATTGGCATTAAAAGGTTTCTTTGACAAGGAACTCCTTTATACTTTGCGAAAGCTAGGTAGTCCTCTTCAAGGACACGTATCCAGAAAACATACTCCAGGAGTAGAAGCTTCTACGGGTTCTTTAGGACAAGGTTTATCCATAGCTTTAGGAATGGCTCTTAAAAGAAGACTAGATAATTTAGATTACAAAGTTTTCTGCCTATTGAGCGATGGAGAATTGCAGGAAGGTATGACCTGGGAAGCTATTATGACAGCTAAACACTTTAATGCCAAAGGATTAATTGCTATTATTGACAATAACAATATTCAATTAGATGATTTTGTAACAAAAGTTAATAGCGGTATTTATCCCATAGAGGATAAATTTAAAGCAAGTGGTTGGCACACTATTACAATAGATGGACATGATTTTTCTCAAATATTAAAGGCTTTAGACGAAGCGGTGAAAATTTCTGAAGAAAAACCTGTAGCTATACGGGCTATTACTGTAAAGGGAAAAGGAGTTTCTTATATGGAAAATACTCCAGCATGGCATGGAAAAGCACCTGACCGTGAAAAATTTATAGAAGCCATGAAAGAATTGGGGGTTTCCGATAAAGAAATAGAAGAATTTTTAACCAAATATGACCGATAAGAGGAGGTGATAAAAATGTTTTTATATACTAAAGATGCTCCAAAGGGAGACTTAAGAAAAACTTATGGGGAAACCTTAATAGAACTTGGAAGAAAAGACCCTAAACTTTGTGTTGTAGATGGTGACCTCTCCACTTCCACTAAAACAGCTATGTTTGGTAAAGAGTTCCCGGAAAGGTTTTTTAATGTTGGAATAGATGAACAAAACTTAATAGGAATAGCCAGTGGATTGGCCTACGATAAAGATAGAACAGTATTTGCCTCTTCTTTTGCAATGTTTTTAACAGGAAGACCTTGGGAGATTATAAGACAACATGTAGGTTACAACGATTTACCCGTCAAATTGGTGGCCACCCATGCAGGTATAACCGTGGGTCCCGATGGCGCATCCCACCAAATGAACGAGGATATAGCCATAATGCGTGCAATTCCTAATATGAAAGTTATTGTTCCTGCCGATAACCATATCCTAAAAAAAATTCTCTACAAAGCTTATGAAACACCCGGTGCTTTCTACATAAGACTGTCCAGAGAAAAATTTCCTGTTGTCTATCCCGAAGACGTTGAATTTGAATTAGGAAGAGGCTTTATACTTAAAGAAGGTAAGGATATAACTATTGTTGCCATTGGATTAATGGTTTCTCATGCTTTGGATGCAGCCTCTATTCTAAAAGAAAACTACGGTATAGATGCGGAAGTTATAGACCCCGTTAGTGTTAAACCTATTGACGGTGAACTTATCGCACAAAGTGCTCAAAAAACAGGAAAAGTAGTTACTATAGAAGAACATTCCATTATTGGTGGATTAGGAGATGCCGTTATATCGGCACTCGCCGAAAAATATCCCGTTCTCGTTAAAAAAATAGGAATTCCCGATACTTATGGGGAGAGCGGAACAGCTATAGAACTTTTGAGAAAATTTGAACTTATGCCTGAACAACTGGCGGGAAATATATATAAGTGGTTAAATTCATCTAAATGATTTCTTAAATTTTTCATCTTTAATGAAGGAGAGAAATCGCAGCCTTGACCTATATTTTTTAGGCTCAAAACTCATTGCTATTTCTTTTTTTATAATTGCTTTATACTTTAAACAGGCTTATGGATTAGATAAAGATTATGCATATTCTATAATGTTTTTTTTAATAGCTTATTTGGTAGCAAATATAATCTTAATTTTAAGGTTACCGGAAGGTAGATATGCGAAAAAGAAAATTTTAAGGATTATTGATTATTTTGTAGTTATTTATTTGGCATTGTTATCTCTAAATTTATATGGCTTAATACCCATAGGTTTCCTTTTAGGGCTGTATGTGGTTTATTATTTTCGTGAAATCAGCCTACTTTTGTTATTTATTATCTTTCTTTTATTAATAAAGGCTATATTATTGCATCAATTTACCCGGGAAGAAATAGTTTTAGGTATCTTATATTTACTTGGTTCTGCTTTTATTTCTTCAAAGTTAAACCTATTATGGGTTATTCAACTAAAAAACACCTTACTTACCAAGTATAGAAATGAATTAAAAAGAAAGGATGTAATTATTGGAGAGCTTTCCAAGAAAATTTCTATTTTTGAGGAAATTCTAAAATTTTTAGAGCTTTTATCCCGAAAAAAACATTTGGAAGATTTACCAAATTTCCTAAAAGGTGTTTTAAAAGCTGAAGTTGTTTATTTACAAAAAGCGGATAAACCTATAAAGGTGAACTTTAACAGGGAAGAATTTATAGTTACTAAAGTCGGTAATATCATTTTTATTATCAAACCTAAGGAAAAATATCTATTAAACGATGAAAGATATAAAGAAAAAATAAAAACTTTAATAACTATTCTTAAACCTTATATAGAAAGCTTTTTAGCAAATAGCAAATAAGCCGTATGGGCTACCATTGTATCTTCGGGACGGAATCGTTCCGGGTTTACTTTATAATACCTTGTAAGAATTTCCAACACTTCTATATCTCCAAAATAAGGTTTTAAACTTTTTAATAGTTCTACAACTTGGTTTGCAGTAGGCAAAAGAAAACCTACAGGTGCAGAAGGTTTCAACACTTTATGAATTTTTTCCACAAAAGGGTAAGGTTCCCTAACATCTACAAATGCGGCATCAAATTCAATTTTTGAAACTTCCAGAGGGCCAAACTCTTCGTTAAACATAACTACATTGTATAAAAAGCCAAATTTTTCTAAATTTTTTCGGGCAGTCTTAAAAATTCTTTCTTCCTTTTCAAAGGTATAAACCTTTCCGGTAGCTCCTACACATGAAGAAAAAACCATAGTAGTTGCACCACTACCGGTACCAAACTCTAGAATTTTTTTTCCTTCGGAAAGATTTAACTTCTTAGCAATAAAGAAACTATCTTTTGGATAAATAATTTGAGTTTCCCTTTTTATTCCATAGAGTATTATTTCTTCCAGTGTAGGTTTAAATATTTGTAAATCTCCTATAATTATCCCAAAAGGTTTTCCTATTAAATCTTTGTACCGCAATACCCCACCCTTATAGGAAAAGTTCTTATCCTTTTCAACCTTTTTTAAATACCGTTTGTCTTTAAATCTAATTAAAATGAAATCTCCTTCTTTTATGGTTTCCATTGGGGGAAAGCATTTTAAAAGATTACAAGAAAAAGAGGGAACTTAAAAACATTCCTTTAATTTTTCTAAATCCTCAACCTTGTCAAGGCTGCAGACCTTTACACCCTCCACCGTTTGGGATATCAACTTGGATAGTACATTTTTGGGACCTATCTCTACAAAGGTATCCACCCCATTGGAGGTCATAAATTCAATGCTCTCCACCCAACGGACGGGATTAAAGAGTTGCAGGTATAGGTTCTCCCTTATCTCGTCCGCCTCGGTGTGGGGTTTGGCGTCGTAGTTTTGCACCACGGGGATTTTAGCGTTTTTAAATTCTACCTTTTGGAGTTCCTCCTTGAATTTTTCCGCTGCCTCCCTCATAAGGGAGCTGTGGGAGGGAACCGATACCTTAAGGGGTATAGCCTTTATCCTCCTGCTCTTGGCGAGCTTAACAAGTCTTTTAACCGCCTCCGCCTCTCCCGCGACCACCGTCTGAACGGGGGAGTTGAAGTTTACCGGCTCGACTACACCCTCCACCTCTTCGCAGAGTTTTGCAACCTCCTCGGGAGGGATGCCGATAACCGCCGCCATACCCCCTTTACCCTCGGGGACTGCGCTCTGCATATACTCCGCCCTCTTCCTAACCAGCCTAACGGCGTCCTCAAAACCGAGCACCTCGGCGGCTAAAAGCGCACCGTATTCCCCGAGGGAATGCCCCGCAACAAAGAAGGGGTTTACATTGGGGAATTTCTCCTTAAAAACCCTGTAAATGGCGTAGCTAACGGTCAGTATGGCGGGCTGGGTGTTTACCGTTCGGTTTAGCTCCTCCCCGCCCTCGAAGATTATTTCGGTGAGGTCAAAGCCCAGCGCCTCGTTAGCCCTTTCGAAGACCTCCCTGGCGGAGGGGAAGCTTTCGTAAAAGTCTCTACCCATACCGGCGTACTGGGAACCCTGTCCGGGAAAGACCAAAGCGATACCCATAGAGGGTTAATTAAATAACCTTTCTCAACTTTAACCAAAAGAGTAGCCCGCCGGTAACCATAACCATTAGGAGGAGCGATATCCAAAATCCGTAGGGGTTGTGGAGAAAAGGAATAAAGTCGAAGTTCATCCCGTAAATGCTCGCTATGAGGGTGGGGGGTAAAAAGAGGGTGGCTATAAAGGCGAACACCTGCGAGGTCTCATTCTGCTTTATCGTTATCAATCCCAGAAGCGATTCCTGAACGCTGTCTATCTTTTCCATATATATGGTGGTGTAGTCGGATAGGGCGTTCAAGTCCTCGATAATGAGCTTAAGCTCCCTCTTTGTGATGTTGTTTATCTTGGTGCTCCTCACCAGTTTCTGTAAAATCCGCAGTTTCTCGTTTATGGACTCTCTCAAGGTTAGGTTTAACTCGTCGTAGTAGGCGAGGTCTTTGATAATTTCGGGCGACTGCTCGGCGAAAATCTGTTTGCGGATACTCCTAATCCTCTTTCCGATAATCTCCAAGCGGTTCCCTATTCTCTCCACCTCGAGGTTTAGAAGCTCCGCCATCAGCTGGTCGGGATAGGCAAAATCCAACTTGTGGCGGTCGATAAGCCTCTTAAACATCGAAAAGGTGACGATTTTTTTATACCTTAGGGTGATGAGGAGGTTGTTTTTTAAAAAGAACAACACCGGTTCGGCATATACCTCGTCCCTGTGTTGGACTAAAAAGGAAAATATCGCGTAGAGGTGGTCTTTTCCCTCCTCAAACCTCGAAGAGATTTCTATATCTTCAAAGACCTCCTTGGGGGGTTCCCTAAAGCCAAACTCCCTTTGTAGGAACTCCAGCTCCTCCTCCGACGGCTCCCTCACGTCTATCCAAAGCACCTTGGCGGTCGGCAAAACCTCGAGTATCTCCTCCCGCCTGTTAAACCTTCTTATTCCCCCTCCCGGAGGTATGAGGTAGGCTTTTAACACCAAATGGGTAAGTATACATCAAAGAAAAAAGCCCGCCGCTTCGCGGCGGGGATAGGTTTTTTAAAAGGTTAATCCACCCTTTCTATATCCTCTTTGGTTATCTCCGGCCAGCCGAAGGCGCCAAAAGGCCAGAGCGCCGAGCTAAACCAGGTGTCGAGAACGTCCGCATCCCATTTTAGGTGATAACTTCCGCACTTTTCACACCTTAGGGGGATTAGGTATTTGACCTCCTCCACCAAATCGGGGAGTATTTCGAATTTTCCGTTTTCCTCTTTGAGGAGTATGCGGTTATTTTTGCAACCTACCCCGGTGGAGTGGGCTTTTAACCATTCCTCCACGCTTTGGGGACTTTCGAAAACTTCCGTCCTCTTAATCCCGTTTAAAGCAAGAATGTAGACATACCCGAGGAGATCTTCGTGCTCTTTGTAGGCTTTATACACCTCTTCGGGAGTGAATTTCTCGCCTATCCGACCGTTGTAGCGGAGCATATAAATCGCATGCGGGGGAAAGCCTATTATCGTTCCCTCTTCAGGTTGTTTCAGCAGGGGAACCCTCGGATAGGTCTTGTCTATAAGTTCCTTTAGGAGGTCTCTATTTTTAACGAAGGGTAGCTCCTGGAGGAAGACAAATTTTTCGTAAAACTCGGCGTTGGTCATTTCGGGGTGAACGAAGTTGGGTTTTTGGAGGTAATCCCAAACCTCGTCGGGAGAAAAGAGTTGCTCCATCTTTTGGTTTGCGTAGATGTTGAAGACCAACTTTTGGAGGTAGTCTTCGAAACTCCTCTCGGAGAAGACGTTAATGTGACCGCACTTTTGGCAATACCAGACGGGTATGCGGTGTCCCCACCAGATTTGGCGGGATATGCACCAGTCGCGGAGGTTGTAGAGCCAATGGAGGTAATGCTTTTTCCAAAACTCGGGTATGAACCTAATGGTGTCGTTTTCGACCACCTCGGTGGCGGGTTTCCTCAGGCGCTCGTCGGAGGTTTTGACGAACCACTGCTCGGAGACCATCGGCTCTATAACGGTTTTACACCTGTAGCAGTGTCCCACCGCGTGGACTATATCCTCCTCCTTTTCCAAAAGACCGAGTTCTTTGAGCCTTAAAACGATTTGCTCCCTTGCCACATACCGGTCTAGACCTCTAAATTCGCCGGCGTTTTTGTTCATGTGGGCGGTCTCGTCCATAACCTTAACGACGGGTAGGTTATGGGTTCTTCCTATTTCGAAGTCGTTGGGGTCGTGGGCGGGGGTAATCTTGACCGCACCGGTTCCGAAGTCCATTTTTACCCTTTCGTCGGCGATTACGGGTATTAAGTTTCCAACGGGGTTTCCGTTTATATCACTTCTCTCCCACTCCACGAGGGGGAGTTTCAATTTTTTCCCTATAAGGTGTTTGTATCTCGGGTCGTCGGGGTGGACGGCTACCGCCGTGTCTCCGAGCATCGTTTCGGGACGGGTGGTCGCGACGGTGATATACTCGCCGGTTTCGTTGCCGCTCTCGTCGACTACCGGATATTTGATATACCAGAGTTTGCCCGGCTCCTCTTCGTATTCGACTTCCAAATCGGATAATGCAGTTCTGTCTTTAGGACACCAGTTTACTATGTAGCTGTCCCTGTATATCAGTCCGTCCTCGTAAAGGCGGTGGAAGTTCTCCCTAACGGCGCGGCTAAAGCCCTCGTCCATGGTGAAGCGCTCGCGTTCCCAGTCGACGCTTCCACCCAAAAACTGAAGTTGGGTTCTTATGGCGTTTCTCGAGACGGGCACCCACTCCCAGATACGCTTTATCATTTCCTCCCGCCCCAGGTCGAAGCGGGTTTTTCCCTCCTTTTTGAGTTGCTTTTCGACGACGTATTGGGTCGCAATTCCCGCGTGGTCGAAGCCGGGCACCCATACGACCTCTTTGCCCTCCATCCTCATAAAGCGGGCGACTATATCCTGTATGGTGATATTCCAGGCGTGCCCCATGTGGAGCGAGCCCGTCACGTTGGGGGGCGGGAGAACCATAGAAAACTTTTTCTCCCTTTTGGGTTTCTCTATATGGTAAAGCTTCTCTTGGAGCCAATATTCGCGCCACTTCTTTTCTACCTCGTCAGGGTTGTAATGTTTGGGGAGTTCCCTCTTTTCGGACATAGAAGGGAAATTCTAAACCTCCAAAAGTATATCTTCGCTACCTACACCTTTAAATTTTCATACTTCTTTACTTTTTAAGTTTTATGAGGTTTTAAAAACAAAAGGGCTGAACCCCCTTTCACTCTCTGAAAAGTGAAAAAATCTTCACAACCTTCTTAGGAATAAAAAAACTCCCACTCCCGTGGGAGTACTTTGAAAAAGTTTTGTCTTAGCCCTATTGGAGAGGAAGGTTAAGGACGAAATCCAAGTGGAGGAGTTTGTGAAAGAAATTTTAAGAAGAAGGGTTTAGCAATTTTATAAAATTTACCCTTACAAAGTCGGAATCCGCCGATAGTAGATAGACCAGATTTCTCGACTGCATAGCCCTAACCACCAATGCATCGTTTCCAAAAAGCCCAAACTCCTCCATAAGTTTGGGAATTTCCAAAACCCATTCAACCTTAACGGGTAGAATTTCAATCCGATAATATTCCAGAAAAGGGAGGATTTTTTCCTCCAAAATTTTCCCGAGTTCCTTAACAATTTCAGGGTTCCTTCTCAATTTTTGAACCGCTTTATTCCCAAATCCGTATTTAGTTTTTGCAATAATTACCATTTCCTTAAAGAGGAGCTCATCCACACATCTCGAGGTGGTTATAAGGGAACATCTCCCTTCGGCGGCAAAATGAAATATTTCCTTCGTCAGGTCGTTAGTTTTTCCGTGTAAAAAGAGAAGAAAGGCTGAAGTATCAACAAAAATCTTTTTCCCCTCAATCTTCATAGGAAAGCCCCTTATCGTCTATGACCTCCCAAAGGATATCGTCGGGAACTTCACCCAAAACTCCAAAAAAGGGTAGGTTTTCTTTTTCCCTTTGGCAATAGATTTCAAAAGCCAACCGCTGGATTTCCTTGTAGGTGGCATTTGGCTTTCGAGTAAGCGCCTCTTTTATAGCCCACCGCAAATGTTGGGGAGGTTTTACCTTCCGTTTAGCCGTCCGCTTTCTCTTTAAAAGACCGAGCTCTTCCTTCACAGCGGCGATGTAGCAGGTCTTAAAGGTCTGCGGAGAGGTTATAGCCTTTCGCATCTTCAAGAGATTAATTATAGTCTTTATTATCAGACTGTCAAGCTTTTAGACTATCTTTTCAATTTTCCTTTCCTCCCTCATTCCCTTAAAGGTTAAACATCGCCTAAATTATTCCCCCGTGAGGGTTCTCCAAAACAACTTTATCGAGAGGAGGAAGACGAGAGAAATAGACCTCGGTGGGGTAAAGATAGGGGGAAACAATCCAATAGTGGTTCAGTCGATGACCTCCACCAAAACAAGGAACGTGGAAAAAACCCTGGAGCAGATAAACCGCCTCTGCGAAGCCGGTTGCGAAATAGTGAGGGTGGCGGTGCCCACCGAGGAGGATATCGAAGCCCTCGGAGAGATAGTCAAAAGGTCGCCCATACCGGTAATCGCCGATATCCACTTTAAGGCGGAATACGCCCTAAAGGCTATGGAAAAGGGCGCCCACGGGATAAGGATTAATCCGGGAAATATCGGCTCGGAAGAAAAGGTTAGAGAGATAGTTGAGGAAGCCTGCCGAAGGCGGGTGGTTATCCGAATAGGGGTAAACAGCGGCTCGCTTGAGAAAGACCTCCTTGAGAAATACGGCTCGCCCACCGCCTGGGCGCTGGCGGAGAGCGCCCTCCGTTGGAGCGAGAAGTTCGAAAGGTGGGGTTTTTCCAACTTCAAGGTCTCCATTAAGGGGAGTGATGTCCCCACCTGCGTTGAAGCCAACAGACTCTTTGCGGAGAGAACCGATATCCCCCTCCATATAGGCATAACGGAGGCGGGGTTCGGGGAGAGCGGGGTTATAAAGTCCTCGGTGGGGATAGGCATCTTGCTCTATATGGGTATAGGGGATACCCTAAGGGTCTCGCTAACCGGCGACCCGGTGGAGGAGATAGAGGTCGCCTACCAAATATTGGGTTCACTCGGACTTCGCAAAAGGGGGGTCGAAATAATATCCTGCCCCACCTGTGGGAGGATAGAGGTAGATTTACCCAAAGTGGTTTCGGAAGTGAAAGAGCGCCTCAAGGGGATAAAGAAACCTCTAAAGGTCGCCATTATGGGGTGCGTGGTGAACGGTCCCGGCGAGGCGAGGGAAGCCGACATAGGTCTCGCCTGCGGCAAGGGTCGGGCTTTACTCTTTAAGAGGGGCGAGGTTGTCAAAACCCTCAAAGAGGAGGAAATGGTTTCCGAACTTTTGAAGGAGATAGAGAACATGGTTTCCGAAAAAGGGTAAACGGTTGACTTATACCTATTGAAGGATAATTCCGTTTACCATCCCTTTAAAAGAGAAAAGGAAAAAACCGCCGAAGGGAAAAGAGTTCTTTAGACCTTTCGGAGAGAAAAAATTTTGTCCTTTAGCGCCTCTATGATTTGCTTTGTAGCCTCCGCCCTGTTTAGGGTGTAGAAGTGAAATCCGTCCACCCCGTGGTCGAGGAGTTCCTCGCACTGCCGTATGGCGTAATCAACGCCTATTTTGAAAACCTCTTCGGGGTTGTCTTGAACTTCAGAGAGCCTCCTTGCGAGGTCTAAAGGAATCGTCGCCCCGCAGAGGTTGGCGAATTTTTTAATCTGCTTGAAGTTGGTTATGGGCATTACCCCCACAATTACGGGAATATCGATTCCCTTCTTCTGCAAGAGTTCCTTAAATCGGAAAAAGTCCTCGTTGCGGAAAAACATTTGGGTTATGGCGAACTCTCCACCGGCTTCCACCTTCTCCTTGAGGTGTTCGATATCCTCTTCAAGACTCTTAGCCTCCTGATGCCCTTCGGGATAGCAGGCGACCCCTATACAGAATTGGTCGCCGTAATGGCGTTTTATGAGCCTTATGAGGTCGACCGCGTATTTGCAAAAACCCTCTTTGGGGTTGTCTTTGGGTCTATCCCCCCTTAGGGCGAGGATATTTTCTATTCCTATTTCCCTGTAACGGTCTAAAATTTCCAAAACCTCGTCCTCGTCGTGGGCGACGCAGGTTAGGTGAGGCATCACCGTGAGGTTGTATTTCTCCTTTATCTCCTTAACGGTGGCAAAAGTCCTCTCCCTGGTGCTACCGCCGGCTCCGTAGGTTACCGATACGAAATTGGGATTGTATTTTAGAAGCCTCTCCAAGGTATTGAAAAGTTGCTCCTTTCCCCTCTCGTCTTTGGGTGGAAAAAATTCATAGGAGAGGCTAAACCTACCCTCTTTTAGGTATTCGCAAATTTTCATAGAGAAATGATTATCGTTCGGACTCCACTATCGGTTAAGGGATAGGGGGAAAAAAGAGAAAATCCTTAAAAAGGGTTAAGCCTTTTGTAGTTCCTTCTTTAGCTCCTCAAATTTGTCGAGCGCCTCCTCTATAGGAACGTCAAACCTCTCACCCGTTTTGCGGATTTGAATTTCGACCAAACCGTCCTTTACCTTCCTACCCACCACTATGCGGACGGGAATACCTATGAGGTCGGCGTCTTTGAACTTAAAGCCGGCGCGTTCGTCCCTGTCGTCGATTATTACGTCTATACCCCTGTTTAGGGCTTCCTTATAAAGTTTTTCGGCAACCTCCATTTGTTTTTCGTCGGTGACGTTTAGGGGGAGTATCTCCAGTTCGAAAGGTGCAACATTTATAGGCCAAATAATTCCGTTTTCGTCGTAGGACTGCTCTACAATCGCCGACATGAGGCGGGAAACCCCTATCCCGTAGCAACCCATTACTATCGGCTTTTCTTTTCCGTCCCTGTCGACAAAATAAGCCTGCATCGGTTCGGAATACCTGGTTCCGAGGAGGAAGATATGACCTATTTCCAACCCTCTCGAGAGCCTTAGGGGTGCCCCGCACTCGGGACAGGGGTCGCCCTCTTGAACCTCGGCGAGGTCGTAAAACTCCCCATATTCAAAATCCCTCCCGGGGTTGGCATTTATGTAGTGGTAGTGGGGCTCGTTTGCGGCAACAACTAAATTCTTAACCCCGTATAGGGAGTTATCCCAGAGTATCCTTTCGACTTTCCCCTCAGGGAGGTTTATGGGACCCACAAACCCCCTTTCGGTTCCCAGTATCTCTTTAATCTCCTCGTCGGTTGCCAAACGGAAGTTGTCCGTTCCGAGGACTCTTTCCAGTTTGTTCTCGTCCACCTCGCGGTCTCCCCTTATGAGAACCAAAACAGGTTTTCCTTCGACAATGTATAGGAGGCTTTTGAGTATCTTCCTCGGAGGGACGTTTAGGAATTTGGCGAGTTCCTCTATAGTTCTAACGTTGGGGGTGTGAACCTTTTGGAGGGGTTTTTCCTCTTCCCCTTCGGGGGTCGGTTTTTGGACGGGAACAATCTCGGCGTTGGCGGCATAGCCGCACTTTTCGCAGTGGGCGACCTTAGCCTCTCCGTAGGGAGTCAGCGCGACAAACTCCTCCGATTTCTTACCACCAATCTGACCGGTGTCGGCTAAAACCCTTAGATATTTGAGACCTATGCGGCTGAAAATTCTCTCGTAGGTTTCCCCCATGAGGTTGTATGCTTCCTCCGCACCCTTGTAGTCGGTGTCGAAAGAATAGGCGTCCTTCATGAGGAATTCTCTCGCCCTTATAAGACCGAAACGGGGTCTCTTTTCGTCCCTAAACTTGGTCTGAATTTGGTAGAGTATCAGCGGTAGGTCTTTGTAGGATTTGACCTCTTTGCGGACCAGGTCGGTAATCTCTTCCTCGTGGGTGGGACCCAGGCAGAAATCCCTCCCGTGGCGGTCTTGGAGTTTAAAGAGCTCATCCCCGTAGAGTTCCCATCTACCGGTCTCCTCCCAAAGTTCGCGGGGATTTAAAACCGTTAAAAGGACTTCCTGCGCCCCCGCTTTGTTCATCTCCTCGCGGACAATATTTTCAATCTTTTTCAAAACCTTTAGCCCTAACGGGAGAAATTCGTATATACCGGCGGCGACCTGTCTTATAAAGCCACCCCTAACCAAGAGCTGGTGGGAGGGTGCTATCGCCTCGGAAGGCGCTTCCTTTAAGGTCGGTATAAAGGCTCTAGACCAACGCATTAAGTGTTTTATTCTCCCTTTAAAGGGTCTGTTAGCTATTTGCTTTTCCCACAACCGAAATCCCTTGCTGATAGTTCCTACAATAGGAAACCTATGCTCACCAAGAAGACCTTGAGGGATATAGATGTTAGGAATAAGAAAGCCCTTGTTAGGGTCGATTTCAACGTTCCCATAGACGAGCAGGGGAATATCGTCGACGACCTCCGTATAAGGGCTGCCCTTCCCACGATAGAATATCTCCTCGACCAGAAGTCGGTTGTGGTTTTGATGTCCCACCTCGGCAGACCCAAAGGGCGCGATGAAAGGTATTCCCTAAAACCGGTGGCAAAGCGCCTTTCCAGACTTATAGGACAGGAGGTGATATTTGCGCCCGACTGCGTCGGGGAAGAGGTTGAGGAGATAGTAAACAACGCCAAACCGGGCGACGTAATACTGCTGGAGAACCTTCGCTTCCACCCCGGGGAGACCAAGGGGGACATCGAGTTTGCCAAAGGTCTCGCAAAGCTCGGCGACTTTTACATAGGCGACGCCTTCGGAACCTGCCACAGAAATCACGCCTCAACCTACGTGGTTCCCCAGATACTGAAGCCCGCCGTGATGGGTTTTCTCCTCGAAAAGGAGATTACCTACTTCACCAAGGCGCTCGTTAACCCCCAAAGACCGGTTGTCGCCATTTTGGGCGGTGCGAAGGTTTCCTCCAAGCTGGCGGTAATAAAAAACCTCCTAAAGAGGGTTGACAAACTCTTTATCGGCGGTGCGATGGCGTTTACCTTCCTAAAGGCTTTGGGCTACAACGTCGGCAGCTCCCTGGTGGAGGATGAGCTTATAGACACCGCCCGCGACATTGTCGATATAGCCAAAAAACTAGACGTGAAGCTATACCTACCAGTGGACTTCCTCATAGGTAAGGAGGTGAGCGACAATACCCCCACCAAATTGGTCGCTTGGCAGGAAATACCCGACGGGTGGATGGGATTGGATATAGGCCCCGCCTCCCTCAAGCTCGCCGAGGAAATACTTTCCGACGCCCAAACCATTATTTGGAACGGTCCCATGGGGGTTTTTGAACTGGATAGGTTTAAGGAGGGAACGTTCGGCATAGCCCGCCTTGTAGCCGAAAGCCCCGCCCTAACGATAGCGGGCGGAGGGGATACCGACTACGCCATACACAAGGCGGGCGTCTACAACGCCATAAGCTGGGTATCCACCGGCGGTGGGGCATTCCTCGAACTGCTTTCCGGCAATACCCTCCCCTGCATAGAGGTTCTCGATGACCGCATTTAATATCCTTCAAACAACCTGTATCCCAACTCGGGGGGTAACCCCCTCCTTAAAACCTCTTTTAGGACTCTCTCCTTATCGAAATCGACCCTCTTGCGGATTAACAGCTTCTTTTCCCTGTCCCATATCGCGAAGGAAGCGAGCGGCACGCCGTCGCGCGGTTGACCCACGCTCCCCGGATTTATCAGATAGCGGGCATTATCTTTCAACTCCACACGTTGGGAGTTGTAATAGACGTTTAACCCTTCGGAGGAATATTCGTAAACGACCGGTATATGGGTATGTCCGTAAACGGTGAACCTCCTTTCGGCGTTTTGAAGAACTTCCAGTGCCTGCTGGGGGTAGAGGATATACTCCATCGACATAGGGCGGAGAGGTGTGTCGTGAACCAGAAGGGTGTCGTTCAAATCCTCCACCACCGGTAGGGAAGAGATGAACCTCTTATTCTCCTCCGATAGGTTTTTCATAGTCCAGACGATAGCCTCGTAGGCGGAGGAGGAAAAGTATTCGGGATTTACCAACCCCGCTATAACGGCGTCGTGGTTTCCCAAAACGCAACGCTCCACATTTTCCCTAACCCACTCGCAAACTTCGTTCGCCCAGGGGTAGTAGCCGACTATATCCCCGGCACACCAAACGGTGTCGTAACCGAGCCTTTTCGCCTCCCCGATAACTGCCTCGAGGGCGGGCAGATTCCCGTGAATGTCCGAAATTAAAAGCACCCTCATAGGGGATAGAAATTGGAAAAATTAATCTCCTTCCGAGGAAATTAAAGTCAGTCTCTTTTCAATAGGAATTCTCACCGTAGGAACATATATCGTTAAATAATCCGTTCATAAGGTCTTACCTTATCCAAAGCCATTAAGTTGGATTTCTGTATCCTATGAAAGTTTCTTCAAACTAATTTAATCAAAAAAGGAACTATTAAGAATTATTAAAAAGGTAAAAATCAAAAATAATTACTCTACAAATTCTATAATAGCGAGTTCGGCACTATCTCCTCTGCGGGGATTGGGCAGTTTAACAATTCTTACATATCCCCCATTTCTTTCCGCAAAACGGGGTCCCAAATCTTCAAAAAGTTTAGCAACCGCTTCTTTATCGGGCAAAAGACTCAAAGCCTCTCTTCTGTAATGAAGTTTTTTTATTTTGTCATCGGTAGCTTCGGCTTTCCTCGCCAAGGTAATCAACCTCTCTATAAAGGGGCGCAACGCTTTTGCCTTTTCTACACCGGTTGTTATTCTCTCTTCGAGAATTAAAGCTCTGGCAAGAGACCTAAAAAGTGCTTTTCTCTGTTCTTTTGTTCTATCAAAATGCTTCTTTTTTACTCTATGCCTCATTTTTGACCTCCTTTGTAATTAACATTCATTCCCAGGGAAAGCCCCAATTCTGCTAGGGCTTTTTTAATTTCCATTAAGGCTTTTCTTCCTATATTTTTAGTTTCCTTTAATTCCTCCTCGGTAAGTTTAACCAAATCCCCTAGAGTGTGTACTCCATATTTTTTAAGGGAGTTTAAAGCTCTTGCAGATATATCCAATTCCTCAACAGAAAGGGTTAATTTCTCTTCCAATTCATTTTTTTCTACCTTGATAGGAGCTTGAGGTATTTCTTCAGAAATATCGGCTAAAGGTTCTAGATATTTAAGAAGTATCTGTCGGGCTTCCTGAACCGCTATATCTGGAGTTTTGGCACCATTAGTCCAAACTTCTAGAATCAACCTTTCGTAGTCGGTTTTTTTCTGAAATCTCGCCGGTTCAGCTCTGAAGGCAACCTTTTTAACGGGATTAAAATCGCAATCTATAGCTATCCAACCTATTTCCCCGAATTGTTCCATATCCTCAACCGGGATATAACCCCTTCCCCTCTCCACACGGATTTCCATTTTTACCTTTGCATTTTCATCGGTTAGCGTAAAGAGATGTAAGTCGGGATTCAGTATCTTAACAGTGGGAGGGGTTTTGATATCTCCAGCCTTAACCTCTCCCGGCCCTTCCTTCTCCAAGTATAGAATTTCCACATCGGTGCCCGGTTCCATTTGAACTATTAGGGATTTCAGGTTTAGGATAACGTCGGTTACATCTTCAACCGCACCGGGTAGGGATGTGAATTCGTGATATAGTCCTTCTATTTTTATACCGGTAACCCCGGCTCCCTCAATGGATGAAAGCAAAACCCTTCTCAAGGCGTTCCCTATGGTCGTGGCGTATCCCCTGGGTAGGGGACCCATTACCAACTTTCCGTAGGTAGGTTCTAACTCTTCCCAATAGGTTTTGATATTTTCCAAATCCACAAGATTGGTATAAGGCATAAGAAAAAACCCCCCCAAAGGGTATTAAACTTTGGAGTAGAACTCAATAATGTACTGCAGATTAATAGGAATTTCGAGATAGTCCTGAACCCTTTCGGGTAGATTTACCACTTTACCCCTAAAGTTCTGTTTATCGAGTTCCAACCAAGCGGGAACACTACGGGGGTCTTTATTTTCCAGATTTTCCTGTATGAATTTGATATTTCTGGATTTGGGCTTAACCTCAATAATATCGCCTACATCTACCCTATAGGAGGGTATGGTTACCTTTTTGCCGTTAACCAATATATGTCCGTGGGAAACCAACTGACGGGCTTGTCTGCGGGTCTTTGCAAAACCCAGTCTGTAAACTACGTTATCCAGTCTTCTTTCCAATAGTTGCAAAAAGACTTCTCCGGTGTTTTCCTTTGCCTTGGTAGCCTCGTCGAAATACCTCTTAAATTGACCTTCTCTGATACCGCCGTAGAGGAATTTCAACTTCTGTTTTTCCATCAAGCGAATACCGTATTCGGAGATTCTTTTTCTTCTACCAAACTTTCTTCCGTGTTGTCCGGGAGGGAAGTTTCTCTTTCCGAGTATTTTGGGGGCACTTTCCTTTCCGGAAACTACTACACCAAACCTTCTATCTATTTTTACCCAAGGACCTATATACCTACCCATCAGTTAAACCCTCCTTTTAGCAGGCGGTCTGCAACCGTTGTGAGGTATGGGAGTAACGTCCCTTATAGCGGTTACCTTTACCCCACTGGCAAAAACCGCTCTTATGGCGGATTCCCTACCTGCACCGGGTCCTTTAACCCAGATTTCCACCTCTTGCAGACCGTAATCGTTAATAGCCCTCCTCATAGCCCTTTGGGCTGCAAGCTGTGCAGCATAGGGAGTGGATTTACGGGTTCCCTTATAACCAACGGTTCCACCCGATTCCCAGGAAAGGGTATTTCCCTGTTCGTCGGTAACGGTTACTATGGTGTTGTTAAAGGTTGCTTGTATATGAACTATACCTTTTGTAACCGTTCTTTTAACCTTTTTCTTTCCGCCTTTTCTCGCCATACCTCAAGCCTCCCTTTTATTTCCTCTTCCTTTTCTTTCTAGTTTTGGCATTGGTTTTAGTTTGTTGACCTCTAACAGGGAGATTCCTAACGTGCCTGATACCCCTGTAGCACCCCATATCTATCAGTTTTCTGATATTGAGAAGAACTTCCCTTCTCAGGTCACCCTCTACTTTGTAGTGTTCGTCTATATACTTCCTAATTAGGTTTAGTTCTTCGGGGGTTAATTCACCCACGCGTTTGGTGCAATCTATACCAGTTTGCTTGCAGATTTCTTTAGCCCTATACTTTCCTATACCGTAGATATAGGTTAAAGCTATCTCCAATTTTTTGTGGTTCGGTAGATCGACACCCGCTATCCTAGCCATAATTACCTCCCCTGTCTTTGTTTATGTTTGGGATTCTCACATATTACGTAAACCCTACCTTTACGCCTTACAATTTTGCATTTTGCACAAATCTTTTTAACGGAAGGTCTGACTTTCATTTTCCTCCTCCTAGGTAAGTCGAAAAAGACCAAGTCTAATAATTATAACATTTTAAGTCCAGTCCAACCCAAATTTTTCCAAGGGATAGTTTGGAAGGGCGTTAATATCTAAGGGGGCATATCTACCCCTCTCGAACCTTAAAGAACCGGCATAGGCTATCATTGCAGCGTTATCGGAAGTAAATTCCATTTTAGGAAAGAAAATTTCAATATCCTTTTCCCCTAATTCTTTAAATCTTTTTCGCAGTTCGCTATTTGCCGCTACACCCCCTACTACTACCAGGCGTCTAATTCTTAAATTCCTTAAAGCTTTCAGCGTCTTATCCAGTAAGATATCGGCAACCGTTTTTTGGAAGGAAGCGGCTATATCCTCCTTAGGATAATTGGGATTTCTTTTTATAAAGTTGAGAACGGCCGTTTTTAAACCGCTGAAAGAAAAGTTATATTTTCCCGAAACCTTTGGATGGGGAAATTTAATACTAGGTTTCCCCAATTGGGCTAACTTGTCTATGTAGGGTCCTCCGGGGTAAGGAAATCCCAAAAGTCTGGCAACTTTATCGAAAGCTTCCCCAACCGAATCGTCGAGGGTTTTTCCCAATAATTGGTACCTTCCAAACTCTTTAACCAAATAGAGTTCGGTGTGTCCTCCCGAAACTATAAGTGCTATAAAAGGGTATTCCACGCGTTGGGATAAAAAAACAGAATATATATGCCCCTCCAGGTGGTGAACGGGAACCAAAGGAATACCCAAACTGTGAGCAACAATTTTTGCCACTCCTACCCCAACAACAAGGGAGAGTATTAGTCCTGGGGTTAATGTGAAACTGACAAAGTTTAAATCTTTCCAAGAATAAGGTGTTTCTCTAAATAATGCTTCCAATAAGGGGGTGATATTTTTTGTATGTTCTCGAGCCGATAGTTCTGGAACAACTCCTCCGAACGGAGAATGCAGGTTTACCTGGCTGGATACTAAATGTTTTATCAATTTCTTATTTTTTGCATCAAAAAGTGCTACAGCTGTTTCATCACAGGAAGTCTCTATAGCTAGAGTTAAAGACATTGATAAAGAAATTATAGAAAAGAAAAGTTATTCGTTAATAATTTTAGCGGTTATAAAGACTAATAATTCTTGGTCGTTTTTTTGAAGATTTACACTTTTAAAAAGCCATCCTAAAAGTGGGATACTTTTTAAATAAGGTACTCCATTTTCACTATTAGTATGGGAACGTTTTACAACTCCTCCTATAACTATAGTGCTTCCATCAGGAATTATTAAACTATCGCTGATTCTAAAAGTATTGATAGGAGGTGCCTGCCCTGCCACAAAAACACCAGGCTCATCTTTTGTAAGTTGAAGATTTAATAAAATTCTCCCATCCGGGAGTAGGATAGGTTGAACTGTTAACTCAATATTAGCTGTTGCAAATTCTACAGTAGTCCCTCCATTCTCAGCACTAGCTTGGTAGGGAATTTGTACACCCCTTGTTATTGTAGCTTTTTGATCATTTAAAAGAATTAAAGTTGGATTATCTAATGTTTTAGCCATATTTATACTTTCCAGTGCTGACAGTTGTAAAGATATGGGATTAAATTTTTTATATGCTAATTGCACAGCAAGATTAAAGGTGGAATTTGTACCCTGTAAATAACTTTCCCCTACCATAGAAAGTAAACTTTTACTTCCAGCTCCACCAAAAGTATATCCACCATAATTTTGATATCCTATGGACGTAGGAGTTCCAGCATAAACAAAAGCCCAGTTTATTCCTAAACTCTTCGCAAAACTTTTGTTAATACTTACAAATTTAACGGAAACCTTAATCTTTATAGGATTTTGACTTAAAAATCTTCCAAAAACTTTTTCTATCATAGCTATATTGGTTGGATAATCGGTAATTTCAAAAGCTCGTGCTTTAGATATATACTCAATAGTCCCTTTCCTAGAAAGATATTCTTTTATTTCCTGCTCTATTTTTTTGGGGCTACCAAATTTGATATAAAAAATTTTAGTCATTAAATTATCAAAATTATTATTTTTATTTATATAAATTCCTAATTTTTTTTCAATTTTATTAATAACTTTGGGAGTAGCAATAACAGTTACAGCATTAAACAAGGGATCTACGGAAAATATTACTTGATTACCAAAGTATAGATTTAGTAATCGAATAAAATCCTTTGTACTGATATTTTTTAAATAAAAAACTTTAGTAACCACATTACTTACTTTTTGTAGAACCAAGGGATAAGCATCCCTGTCAGTATAAATTCGATAAGAATCCTTACTTATTTTTTGTATATATAAATGAAAATTTTTCTTTAATAGATCTAATGCCTCGCTTAATGTTAAGCATTTTAAAGCCAAATGAACTTCACTTGCTCCCTTAACTTCTTCTAATTTCTTCGGTTCATAAATGAACTGTACATTAAATAACTTTTCGAAAATTTTTAAAACCTCTAATAAGCTAACATTATCTATATAAAGATTACTAATACGACTAATCTGCTTACATTTGGATTTATATTGATAAATTTTTTTTACACCGTTTTCACACAAAAAATAAGGTATTAACTTAATCTGATTATTGGATAGGGAAATAATATATCTTTTGCATAGATTATTATTACATATATCTACATAATTCTGCAAATTAGGATTTTTGCATTCAAAAGTCCTATTTTGCTCTTGTAGAGCATAGCCTAAAATTTCTTTACTTATTATTAATAAGTGTTTTTTTGGTATAAAACTTACTTTCAAATTTTTATTTTTCTTTTTAATTTCCTGGATTAAAAAGTTAATTAAAGTTTTAAAAGGAAGATTCTTTTTATAAAGAAGAATATAAGATGGTTTAAATTGTAAGTTTGTATCAAAAACATATTGAAATCCTCCTATATCTGCTAGGATCTTTAATAAAGATATTGCTGGTAAAGTTCGCTTTAAATCCACCGTTATAGTATTATGCAAATTGCATTTTCCTTCCTTAGTTTGTACTAAAAGATATTTTTGAGATATTTGATTTATAAAACTAGCCAAATTCACTTTTTTAATGCTAATATTACTTTTCTCGTTAGAAACTAAAATAGAGTATTCCGCCCCACCACTACATTTAATACTACCTACAAATGTATAATCCCTAACTTGTCCAAAAGTTAGAAAAGGTAAAATAGTTAATAGCAATCTAAGTATTTTCATATCTATAGTCCCTCCCTTTTAAGTGTAATATCCCAACCAAAGAAGTATTGAGAATTTATAACACCTTTGAAGAGTAAAGAACTATCTATAGCTGTTGAAGTTGGAATATATACTGCTTTTTTCAAATTAGAAACTATACCTTCTAAGTATACAGGCTCTAAATTCAAAAAACCTTCCTTATTTCTCTTTAAAAGAAGTTTTATTAAGCCTTTATCGTAGGAAACCTGTACTGAAGCCGTTATTTTTTCTTGATTTTGTATATATTTACGCCATCTTTTATAAAATATATACATAGCTAATTTAAAGTATTTTACAGAATCAGGTTTTATTTGTGTGTCCGCTAAAGTAATTCCCTCTATATAACTTGGAAGATAAAATTTTTCCTTTACATTAAATTTTTCCAATCTATAAGGATTTATTAAATTTTTATACCAAGCTTTTTTTTCCGCTTCTATTTGATATATTTTTTTATTAATATTTTCTATTAATTCATGAACTTTAATGGGAGTAAAATATTTTGAAACTTCTCTATAAGCCAATTGTAAATCTTTAATTTTATTTTTATATTTAATGAATTTTTCCTCTTTTTTCTTTAAACTTTTAAATAAGATGTTTTCTTGGTTCTTTAATATCAAATATTCTGCATAGTACTGGTATACCTTGAATCCTAGAAGGGAAAACCAAATTATAAAACTATATAGCCCTATTAACTTAATCCAATCTATTAATGGCTTTCCTAAGATTGGGAAATATAGAATATCTAGTATACGAGGAAATACTGTAGAAATTAATTTAGTAACAATACTCATTTTTCTCCTCTCAATAAATTTGTTTAATACATATAGCATCTAAGGATGCTTCTATTTGAAGAGAATTTCTAAAGAATATTTCCTTTTTATACTCTTTATTAATAATAAGATTATCACAAAACTCTTTCAATTCTTTCAATTTGCTTTTATATATCTTTGCCGAAGCTACTACAATATTAACAGGAAATATTAATGTAACCGGAGTATGTATCTTAGAAGGATTAAGTCCATATTTCATTAAGCCATACTCAAGTAATAAATTAGCTTTTATATTTTTATCCTTAATTTCAGAAATATTTCTTTCAAAATTCCTATCAATTTTAAAAGGTTCAATATATAATACAAAATTTCTATTTATTTTCTTCTCTTTTAGAAAAGGATTTACCTCTATCCTTTCATATTGTATTTTATGTACTTTTGTAGGTAAATAGTATTTATATCCCCACGAATTTTTCAAATAATAAATATTTGGATATGCTACAAATCCTATAAACGGTGAACTGGTATTTATAAGTTTACTAAACTTATTAACAGCGTCCCATATTTTGGGAATAACCTGCTCATGATACCAAATATAAAAGATTTTTTCCTTAAGGGTTGGAATATAAAATTTTGTAAACTCCTTGTAGGATAATTCTAGTAAACGTTCAGTCCTTTTTATTTCTATATCTTTGAAAAGAAGCTCCCGTCTAAGCTTTTGAATTTTTTCTTTTTTAGCCTCTATAAGACTAGAGGCTAAATAATTCTCTACAAATAGAGAAATAAACCCAAACCCTGAAAGCAAAGCTAAAATTAATTCTTTACTTTTAAGTTTTTGCTTTAAAGCTATTAAAGTAAACCGAAAACTCCACCTTTTTTTTGTTGTAAAATTAATATTAATTAATTTTTTCTTACTTTGAAAGTCAAACATTTAACAACCTCTCCCCCAAAGTATAAAGTAAGCTATATTTCTCAGGAAAAACATCTATTGAAACTATTCCAAATATAGGTAATTTTTCCAAAAAGTACTCCATAAGATGTTCATACTCGGTGACTACACCAGCGAGGTATATATTACTTAAGTCATTTAAAACTATATAATTACGGATATCCCAAATGATTAAATTCAAAACATCTTCTGCCATTTTATCTGGTGAAAATACATAAGAAAATTCTTCATAAAGAATCCTATCCTTTTGATAAGCAAGTACTAAGATTTTATTTACATCGGTATAAAGAATAGTAAAAGGTATAGGTAAACCTTTTAGAAGCCCTAAATTTATTAAACAAATAGGTTCATAGCTAATAATATCCAAACGGATACCTATATTTTCAGCCCAATTTTCTAATTTTTGAATTATTTCACTTTCAACTATAGTAATCAAAACCCTATAAGGCTCTTCTTTTTCAGTTTTTAAAAAATCATAAGCGTAAACAACCTCTTTCCCAGGGAAATTTTCGTTTATATCCTCTTCTATATATAGTTCTATAGTGTGTATTAATTCCGCTCTACTAACATTTTTAGCTAAGCTATATATTTTCAAAAACCCATAGCGTGTTGGTATATAGGTTCCAAATTTAAATTTATTTAAAGGAATTTCTAAGCTTTCCTTAATATTTTCTATTTCTTCCTTTAAATCTTCTAAGACAACATCTATAGACGTCTCCTCGGGATAAACTTTTTCGAAGGGTTTAACTATAGGTTTATATTTTTTATTAAACGCAATTCCTCTATAGAAAAGGTTATCCACAGCAAAAGGAAACACTTGCTTAGTACGCCCCCCTAAAAGGAAAGGTTTGAATCCCTTTGAGGCTGGTATTAATGTATATCTATCTTCCGAGGGATGAACCATCGGTAGTTTGTCTATTAGTCTCATACCGCCGTATTCAAATTATATTATTCCAATTTTGGAAAGGATTTTTTGCACTGTTTGTTCTACAGACTGTTGACTTTCAACTTTTATATCTGCTTGAGCATATACCTTCTTTCGAACTCCAAATAGTTTTTTTAACTCCTCTTTTGGCTTGCTTAAAAGAGGTCTATTTCCATTCTTAGCAGTTCTTTTTAAAAAGGTCTCAAAGGGGATATCCAACCATACAACTATCCCGTGCCGTTTCATGAATTCCATAGCTTGGGGGTTGGCTCCCAATCCCCCGCCGGTTGCCATAACGAAGGAGGGAAGGGATAGGGTAACATCTTTTAAAACCTCCAATTCGAGGTTTCGGAAATAAGGCTCACCTTTTAGGGAAAAAATCTGAGGAATAGATAAACCTTCCCGGATTTCAATTTCCTCGTCTATATCCACAAAGGGAACCCTCAATTTCTTAGCCAACAGTCTACCTACGGTGGACTTTCCGCTTCCCATAAACCCGACAAGGAAAATCTTTTTCCTTTCCATTACGGGGACTAAATTTATTTAATTGCCATGACCGACAAGAGGGAAGAGCTGAAACTCCAATCTTTAGAGGAGGAGGTAGAGGAACTAAAGAAACGCTTCGGTCACATTTTCCAGTTGTGTATTCCTCCTAAAGAGGTTTTGGATGAAATTAAGAAAGATTTTATAACCGCCCAGGTTAGCATTCTAAAAATTTTTAAAACCCTGCTCGACTACCAGATAGAAACTTTGGAAAAATTGGCATCCGAAGGGGATAAGGAGAATAAAGAAACCAAAAAGAGGGTAAAAAAAATAAAGGTTGAATAACCTTAAAGGGAACTTTTCGCACTTTCCGTTGTAAAGCGTTCTATCAGTTCCCGCAAACGGTTTACGAATTCCTCACAACCCTTTACGGTCATCAAATAGGATTTAATTTCCCTCGATTGGGAAAATCCTTTCAATAACTGCACCAAAAGTGAGCGGATTTCAAAACAAGCTTTTTCCCTCGAGGGGTAATACTCGAACATCCACTCGAGAAGGAGAAGTATGGTTTCCAGCCGCCATTTAAGGGGTATCTCTATATCCCTCTTCTCGCGGTATTCGGTAAAAATCCAGGGGTTTGAAAGCGCAGCCCTTCCGACCATAACGGCGTCGCATTCCGTTTCTTCAAACATTCGGTCTATATCCCGCCAGTTTTTTACATCTCCGCTACCTATAACCGGCACGGGAGAAATTCTTTTTAAATCGGCGATACGTTTCCAGTCAGCTCTCCCGGCGTATCCTTGGGCTCCCAAGCGTGGGTGGAGGGTAATAGCCGAAACCCCTCCTTCTATAAGGGCTTCCGCAATTTTTTCGAGGTTGTCCTCGTGCAATCCCAAGCGGATTTTTGCGGTGACGGGTATCCTATAGGGTTTTAGGGCTTCCACCGTCATTTTTACGATTTCTTTTATTACCGGAGGATTTTCAAGGAGTTTGCCCGCCGCTCCCGTTTTAAGCACTTTGGGAACTGAACATCCGAAATTTATATCTATAGCATCCGGTTTTAATTCTTGAGCAACCTTAACCGCCGCTCGGGATATCTCGTATGGATTTCGTCCAAAAAGTTGGATGTGGATGGGCCTCTCCAAAGGGGTAAAGTAGGCGTATTTTTTGGGGATACCCCTGTGAATAATACCGGGGGCGCTTATTAATTCGGTGTAGGTGCGGTCGGCTCCGAGTTGGCGAGCGAGACGGCGAAATGCCGAATGGGTATAACCCGCCATGGGGGCGAGAATAACTTCTCCCCTTTTAACTACCATCGGATATTTCCTCTATAAAAGTAGTTCCGTCTGTGGGATTTTCCATAAATTTCGGAACCTCGATAGGGGTAATTTTTCCCTTATGGAAACCAAAAGGGTTGTGGATGTAGGCGATGAGGTTCCCAACTTCTGTTTGAAGGGTATCGACGAACATGGTGAGGAAAGGGAATTTTGCTTCAACCAATTTAGGGATAAAAAGGTAATTCTTTATTTTTACCCCAAAGATAATACTCCCGGTTGCACCACCGAAGCGTGCGATTTTAGGGATAATCTGAACCGGTTTAAGGAATTCGGTATAACGGTAATCGGCGTTTCTCCCGATAGCGTAAAATCCCACAAGAGATTTAGGGAAAAATACAGTTTGAATTTCATACTTCTCAGCGACCCCGATAAAAAGGTTGCGGAAATGTTTGGTGCCTATGGTGAAAAAAAGAGTTATGGGAGGATAACCAAAGGTATTATTAGAAGCACCTTTTACATCGAAAACGGAAAGGTTGTTAAAACCTGGCGCAATGTCCGGGCTAAGGGACACGTAGAAAGGGTTTTAAAGGAATTGGGTTTAATTGAAAAATAAAACCCCGCGCTCCGCGCGGGCTATCCTTTATAGGAAGGATGAAAGAAACACCTCTGGGAGTTCGCATATTTGACAAGATAGCGGATAAGTACGAATTCACCGCGAAATTTCTCTCCTTTGGAATAATGCCCTATTGGCTTTCCCGTTTGGTGGAGGGAATAACGCCCAAAAAAGAGGGGATTGTTTTGGATTTGGCGTGCGGAACCGGAATCCTTTTCCCCAAGTTGTTGGAAAGGTTCGACCGCGTAGTGGGGTTAGATTACTCCCTTCCCATGCTGAAGGTGGCGAAGAAAAAGAAATTGCTGAAAACCTCCCTCGTTAGGGGGGATGCCTTAAGACTACCGTTTAAGGGTGATAGTTTCAATACTGTGGTGGTCTCCTTGGGGCTAAGACATTTCCCCGATAGGGAGCAGTCCCTGAGGGAAATCCATCGGGTGTTAAAGGTTGGAGGAGAACTACATATATTGGAGGTGGGAATACCAGAAAATCCACTTTTAGGAAAGCTGTTTCTCACCTTCCTTAAAAAGGTGGTTCTACCGCTGGGAAGGCTCCGTGCGAAGGAGGATGTTTACGAACACCTGTTCGGTTCTATTGTCGACTTTCCCCACGGCGGGAAGATGATTGAGCTCTTAACCTCCGTAGGGTTTTCAAAGGCTTCCTATAACCCCGTGATGGGGGGGATAGTATACATTTACCGCGCGAGGAAATGAATTTAAAATAGCCTCCGATGCCGTATAGGAAGGATGAAACGGTTCTTTTGAGAATTTTCACCCGGGAGAGTCGGATGGAGGGTAATCTGGATAAACTCGTCGAACTCGGTTTCGATGGCTTTACCGTTTTGCGGGGTATAGCGGGTTACGGAACCGACGGAGTGGCGGCGGCGGCGGATATAACAATAGAGACTCTGGATTTACCGGTGGTTATAGAGATTTTTACCACTTACGGGAAATTCAGGGAAAAAAAAGACCAACTGAGGGCTATAACAAAAGGATTGATAACCCTCGAAAGGGCTACCTTAGACCCTTAGGTTAAACCTCTCCGCGAACTGATTAATTCTCCTTACCACCTCTTCGGCGTAGTGTTTTAACTCCCTTAGATGTATCTCTATTTTTCTCCTAACCTTGTCGATTTCTTTCTCCAATTCCTCGTATTGGTCGGAAACCTCGTATTCCTCCGCCTTTAGGTCGTTATACTTTCTTCTGAGTTCCTCGAGCTGTTCCATAACTTTGTTCAACCTTTCGAGGAGTCTTTTCCTATCTTCGGCGAGCCTTTCGTATTCGCGGGGGCTGTCAGCCTGCTGCATAGCCAATTTGTTTTTGCTCAGTTTGTGCCTTAGCTCGTTGTATTCGTGTTCGAGTTCCTTCAGTTGTCGGGAAATCTCGAGTATTTCCCTCTCAATGGTATTTAACTTTTGCTCCACTTCCTTCTTCTTTTGGGTTAACTCCTCGTATTTTTCCACCAATTGGCGGAGTTCCTTTTCGACATGTTCGAAATGGCGTGCCTCTTTATCGACACTTTCGACTATTTTTTCAAAAAGGTCTCTCATTTCCTTTCCTCCTTTAGTCCGATTTGCTAAAGAAAATTAATAAGCAATTTGGAATAGGCAATGTTTTTTCAAAAGATACCGACTTAAAACCCCTAATCTAGAGAAAGCGAGAAATAATCACTTTGTGAAAACTAAAAAGAGGTATTAAAAGAAAGAGAGAAGCAATTAAATATCGAAGTAGAGTTCGAATTCCAAGGGGTGGGGGGTAAATCTGAGAGCGTCGATTTCCGCTTTCTTGCTCTCAATCCACATTTCGAGTAGGTCTTCGGTAAAGACTCCACCTTTGAGCAGGAATTCGTGGTCCTCTTCGAGGGCTTTAATAGCCTCTTCGAGGGAACCGGGAAGGGTGGGTATATCGGCTAGCTCTTCGGGAGGTAGGGAGTAGATATCCTTGTCGAAGGGTTCGCCGGGGTCGATTCTATTCTCGATACCGTCGATAGCCGCCATGAGTATTGCGGCAAACGCCAGATAGGGGTTGGATGTAGCGTCGGGGAACCTAATCTCAATCCTCTTGGCTTTGGGGTTTTGGGAATACATGGGTATCCTGATTGCGGCAGACCTGTTTCTCGCGGAGTAGGCGAGCCTTACGGGAGCCTCGAAACCGGGAACCAACCTGTGGTAGGAGTTTATGGTGGGGTTGGTGAATGCGGCGATAGTTCTACCGTGCTTAATTATACCGCCTATAGCCCAAAGGGCGATTTCGGAGAGTCCGGCGTATCCGTTCCCGGCAAAGAGGTTTTCTCCGTTCTTCCAGATGGAGAAGTGGGTATGCATACCGCTACCGTTGTCGTTGGGGAGAACCTTAGCCATGAAGGTAGCGTATTTTCCGTGTCTGGCGGCTACGTTTCTAACAACGTATTTGTATTTGAAGAGTTTATCCGCTTGGCTTAGAAGGCTGTCATACCTGATGTCGATTTCCGCCTGTCCGGCGGTTGCAACCTCGTGGTGGTGGAGCTCAACGGTGATGCCGAGCTGTTCGAGAATTTCGACCATTTCGTTGCGGAGTTCCATGGTCTTGTCCAGCGGGGGTGCGGGGAAGTATCCGCGTTTGTGGGGTATCTTGTAACCGGTTCCGTCAACGCCTCTATTCCACCAGCCCTCTTCGCTGTCGACCCTCCAATAGGCGTAGTTGGATCCTACTTCGAAAGCCACGCTGTCGAAAATGAAGAATTCGGCTTCGGGTCCAAAGTAGGCGGTATCGCCGATTCCGCTCTCCTTGAGATACTGCTCGGCTTTTTGGGCTATATACCTGGTATCCCTCTTATACCTCTCCCCGGTTACGGGGTCGTAGATATCGCATATGAGAACTGCGGTGTCGGGTATAAACGGGTCTACAAAGAAGGTGTTAGGGTCGGGTTTTGCGAGCATATCCGATTCGTTAATCGACTGCCATCCCCTTATGGAGGAACCGTCGAAACCCCTACCCTCTTCAA
Source organism: Aquificales bacterium (assembly GCA_027035985.1). GTDB lineage: Bacteria > Aquificota > Aquificia > Aquificales > QOAS01 > QOAS01. The sequence goes on from JALVTI010000046.1 coordinate 44,464, forward strand.
AGGTGTCGAGGGTGAGCTCTTCGGCGGGAATGGTTAGGTGTTGCCACTGACCGAAGGGGTCGGAAAATCTGAGGTCTACGAATTTAATGCCGAGGTCTTTAATTTGTGCCAAGACCTCTTCGGGTGTATATTTGGGCATGCTTTACCTCCCAAGAAGGTTTGGTTTCTAAACTATATCATACCCCCCTGCGGGAAGGGTTCGAGGAAAGACGGGAAAAGGTTTACAAAAATGTAAACATTAAAGGGTTAAATCGTTGTAAACAACTTTAACAGCACCTTCGGAGAGCATTCTCTCCTCCGCCCTCCTTTCCCCTTCAGGGGTTATCCCCTTTGAGGCGTCGGATAGCCAAAAGACTTGAAATCCCAAATTCAATCCGCCCAGTACGGTGTTTAAAACGCAGTAATCGGTAGCCAAACCGCCGACAAAAATTCTCTTTACCCCCCGCTCTCTCAGGAGGTCTTCGAGCAGTGTCCCCTGAAAGCCGCTGTAGGCGTCGAATTCGGGACGGTCACCCTTATTGATAATGAAGACTTCGGGTGGAAGCTTTAACCCTTCGGCGAATTTTGCACCCTCTGTATTTTGAACGCAGTGGGGAGGCCAAAGCCCGCCCTGTTCCTTAAAGGACATGTGGTTGGGTGGATGCCAATCGCGGGTTGCGAATATGGGCGCTCCTGCCTTTTGAAAGAGCTCTATATACCTGTTGGCGGGTTCTATAACCTTATCCCCTTCGGGGACGGGCAGAGCTCCCCCCGGTAGGAAATCCTTTTGGATATCGACCAACACAAGGGCATCCTTTGGGGTGATTTTTACCCTCATAGGTTTGAATTTTGGTTTACCCCGCCTAAGGGGTTGTGATTTAATCTCTCCTTCCGATGGAGTTTTTAATTCCCGACCAAACGGAGGACAAGAAATTAATCGCCCAGCT
>JALVTI010000047.1 GCA_027035985.1 Aquificales bacterium
GAAGGGATACATTTAGGGGATACTTTCCATAAAGCTCCCTATACCTGCGAATAAGCAAAACTAAAAGGTTTCTAAAGTGGGCTAAATCCAAAAGGAGCTTTCTAACTTTTTGTTTTCTCTCTTTGCCAGCTATTCTTATGGAAAGAACTCGTTTAACCAAGGGCATTTTTAACTTTTACTTATTTGTTTTACTTCTAAAATTCCTTTAGTTTATGCGGAAATTAATTATATCATCAATTGAAACAAAGTTTTAAATTTTTCGCAATTTTGCATACTATATTTCCCAACCACTTAATGTCAAGAAATTATACAAACTCCTTTTACTTTATACAAATAAAAACCAATCCTTTTGGAAATTTTAGTTTCCTCCTCCTAAGGAGGAAACAAGGAAACTAAACTCCCAAGCGAGTTCCCTTAAAGGGAGCTACTTATAGTTTCCTTGAATACAAAAGGAAACTACCTTTTACAAATAGTTTTTGTTCCAATTTTCTTAAAATCAGAGGAGACAAGGAAACTCAGTACTGATAGGGGTTTCCCATGAGGAGAATTTCCAATAAGCTCCTCCTCGGAAAATTAGATAACTCAATAGTTTCCTTGTTTCCTCAATTTTTTTTTATTTTTTTATTTTCATTTTTAATCTCAATTTGACCCGACAAAAAAATCTGTCCACACAAAGGAGGAGAGGAAACTAAGAACTGATGAGGATTTGAGGGCTATCGGCTATCGGTTCCTCGACACGGCAAGGCTCCCCGGCGACCGCGGACACCCCACCCTTAAGAGGCAAGCGGTTTTTTTGTCGGGTCTAAATTTTTTTCTCTGGGGCATTGATAGGTTGGAAAAATTTTGGTGTAAGGGGTGTAAGCTGTTAGTAGGTAAATTCAAAATTGTAGAAAATAATAAAACTTTGAAAGGTTAGTATTAAAATTTTTGTTTTATTTTAATTCGGAATTATAGATTTATTTGCAAATTTCCGAAAATTTTTCAATAATTTCTTTTAGAATTTCTGGTAAATAAGGAGCTATTTCATTCCAATCTGCGAAATATTCTTTAACTTCTGGGCAATTAAAATATTTACGAGCTTCTTCATAATAAGGAGTTTGGCATCTATGGAATAAGTCAAAAAATTCATTGAAATTTTTAATTCTTACATATAGTTTGAGGGATTTAGGAGAGAATTTAAGCCCGCAAGGGGAGTGATTTTCCGATTATTCCTCCAAAGGTGTTAGTAGGAAATAATCTAAACTTCCCTACTAACACCTTTAACCTCTTCCACCCGCCGGCGATTTGTAGAGGAAAAGGACCCGGCAAAAAAATACCTACCTACGAGACCCGGCAATTTTTTTGTCAGGTCAAAATACTCCCGGCGGTGGAGGTTTAGCGGTTCGGAGGGAAAGAGGTCTAAATTAATTTTGCTATCTTGTAGGTAATCGGTAATTTTTTAAAATCCTTAAGGGAAAGTATAGAAATAAACCTCCTTTAGGTTATTTTTTGTTTTTTTCTTTTTTGGAGAAATAATTTTCCCAGTATTTTTTCCGAATTTCGAGAATAGTATCAATAATCCTTTCCGCTTCAAGAGTAAAGGAGGAACTTTCACCCATAAAGACCCAATCTTCTTTTTTGTCGTCCCAAAAGTAGAGGGAAATATTTACATATGGACCCGGACATTCTGGACAATAGCCGTAATCTAATCGGACTTTGTGTTTCTGTAAACGTTTAGACCTCTTGCTGTGAAGCCAAAACTCTATCGATATAGCGAAGGGAAATAACACATAAGGTCGTTTTTTCAACTCTTTATGGGAAGCTACTAAGAATTCTAACCCTGCTAAGAGTTTGGCGAATTCCTTAAGGGAGTAGTCGCAAAGGTTTTCTTCTAAATTCTCTTTAAGGATTTTCTCTATGTATTCTGAAAGACTTAAATCCCTAATATGAGCACTCCGTTTTAAATCCTTTAATAGCTCTGGGTCTAGCGTTATTGAGACTTTCTTTTTCTTTTTCTCCTCCGGTTTCTTAGGTCTCGGCATAAGTTTTTATCTTATTAAAACCAGATTAAAATACGATACTATGGATAAGCATCGGCGGTTGTTTTCTGTGAAACTTACCGAGGAACAGGAAAAGGTTTTAGAACTCTTTTCTCAGGTAGAAAGGTTAAAGGTAAATGCCTTTGCCGGTAGTGGGAAAACAACAACTTTGGTGGAACTTGCAAAAAGGAATAGGGATAAAAAGTTTCTTTTCCTTGTATTTAACAGAGCTGTAAAGGAGGAACTATTTAAGAAACTTCCATCAAATGCGGTAGTCTATACTGTTCACGGATTGGCGTATAAGTATTTGAGGGGCAAGGTAAAGGGAAAAATAGTAAACCGGCGGGATTTTACCGATGCGGTGATAAATTTGTTAAATCTCCCGGAAAAGGATTATTCCTATAGTATGCAAAATTGCGAAAAATTTAAAACTTTGTTTCAATTGATGATATAATTAATTTCCGCATAAACTAAAGGAATTTTAGAAGTAAAATAAATAAGTAAAAGTTAAAAATGCCCTTGGTTAAACGAGTTCTTTCCATAAGTTAAGCTAATGGAGTTTTTTTACAAGGTATCCCTCGAGTCCCTAACGATAGGGATAGGGGGTAGTAGGCAAGATTTAAACCTTGCAGGGGTGGACGGAGAAAGGGTTTTTGCTATCAACTGAAACATTTCTTCAAGTTTTTGCCCTTTCTCCGTTCCTCTTCGACTCGTTCTTTTAATACCTTTTCGGGAAAAATCACCCACGGTTTTTTTGTTAGGTCATTTACATAAAACCACCGGAATTTCATACCAATTTCCCTTCTGGTCAATGTAATAACCGGATTTATAAAAATAGCAAGTTCTTCCATCTTTATAGTGTTCTACATTATTAGGTTTAGGTAAATCGCAAACCTCTTTTTTGGTTATAACGATTTTTCCTATATAAGTTGTGTATCCAACAAGTAAGGCAACCCCTAAAAGGAATATGGAAATAAGGTAAGCAACCCACTTTTGGGGAAATCGGTTAGAAATTTTCCAAATAGAGAGGGTTCCGATAAGGAAAAAAAGGATTTCTAAACTTCCTATAAGGATTTGAGCTATAGCTTCTTGATTTTCTTTAATAAATCCGATATAGAGGATACCAAGAAACAGGAATAAAGAGACTACTAAAAAGGGAACAAACCAACTCCATTGATAGCGTTTGAAAATTTCTTCAATATCTTTTTGGTTTTTAACTAAGATTTTATTTATATGCTGAGCTGTAAGTTTTAGTTCTTCTAAGGAAGTCTTAAACTCCTTAAGATGTTTTTCTAATCCTTCTTTAACCCCTTGATAAGCTCCGTTTTTAGCCGTTTCTTCTATGGTTTCTAAGACTTTCGAGACCTCTTTATGGATTTGGTTTAGTAAATCTTCCACCTTTTGGAGGGTTTCGGCATAGAGATTGTTAAGTCTTAGGTCTGTATCGGTAAGTCTTTCCTCAATAGCCTCGGCGGTTTCGGATAGATATTCTAAGGTCTTTTTCGCTTGGTTTACATACTCGTTAAGTTTCTTAAGCCTTTCAATTTGGACTTCCCGGATAGAGTTAATCTCCTGCCTAATCTCTTCGGGAACTTCCGTTTTGAGAGAGTTTAAAACCGCTATGGTATCCTCCAGCTCCTGTTTAACCTCCTCCAAAAGGTCTTCGAGGGATTTCTTAGCCATTCTCAACCCCCTCGAGGATTTGGAGGTTTTCCTCCCGGAGGATTAACCCGAAGATTTCCTTTAGGTATCCAAAAAATCGCCTTTTTATCCTATCGGTTTGGGTTAACTTTCCCCCTTTCATTTTCTCCCGGTATTGGGAGATATAGGCATCGGCTTCCAAGTAAGCGTCGTAAGGCAATCTCCTTTCGAGGTCTTCTATGTTTCCCAATACCTCTTTGTCGTCGTAGGGGAAAAGAACGAGGTTATCCTTAGTTTCCCCGAAGTGTTCGATTAAAGGTTTACCCGTTATTGGAGTAAAGAGAGCTGTAAATTCCTCCTCGTAGTTATCCAAATCGGAAACCCGGTTTAAGACTAAAACAACCCTTTCAAAACCGAGTTTTTTGGCGGAGTTATAAGTCTTAACCGCCTCGTTTATCTCCGATAGCCTTTTAGATACCGGTATAACCACCTTGGCAATATCTTGGTAGTCGATGGAGGCTAAGGCTTTTAAAACCTCAACTGAATTTCTCCCTGCTCCGGTATCCAACACCGCATAGGGGAGGGGGTCTAATAGCTCAACCTTTTTAGGAGTAATCCTTACGGCTTCAACTTCGAAATTGTTAGCCTTTACGAGCTTATGTTCGTCGTTGGTGTCGTCGGTATTCACATAAAGGGCTTTTCCGTATTTCCTAACCACATAAGGAACCAAAAGGTTTTTCGCTATGAGGGACTTTCCTATTCCACCTTTGGAGGATACAACAACCCACATCACAAAATCCCCCCTTCGTTGTGTTCGTCGAGGATAGTTTTTTTGTCAGGTCTATCCTTAGCCTCACCGGTGGATTTGTGCGGTTCCGCGGTCGGCTTAATCCCTTTCGGTGGCGGTTTTAGGTTTTTCTCCGTTTGGGATAAGTTTTCGTTAAGAAACTCCTTTAGGAGCATATAGAAATAATTGGCTTTAATCATATAGGACTTTCCGTATTGTCTCTTTACAAACTCATTGAGAGCATAATGAATGTCGGCTTTACTAACTCCGCTTTTAAGTGATTGGATAATAAACTCTTTGTGTTGTAAAAGTATATCCATCCAGATTTTAGCCTTAGCCTTTTTTCGCTTTTGTCTTTCCTCAATAATACTCTTTAAGAACTCCGTAGCATCTTCAATCTGACTCAAACTTTCGGTAATTTTGCTTTTATCTCTATCCATAAGTGGGAATTATAAAATCAAAACCCAAGTTGGATTATAAAGTTATACAACACTCAAAGTGATGTCAAATTGACTAAACCTTTAGGTGTTTCTGACGAAAGTTTGACTAAACCATAAGTGGACTTGATTGATGAAATAGGTTAAACATAAGTGGGGTTGGGATTTTTGAGAGCCAGCACGCCTACGGGTCTGCTAAAATAATACGAAAGGCTACCAGCCTTGGGTGGTTGCTTAAATAAACGGAAACTTTTTAACACTTATGGTTGAGGATTAAAAGGAGCTCCACTTATGGGGAGGAGTAGAAAAAAGGAACACACCGAAAGGGTCTTTTCAAGGGTGAGTCCACAGATAAAGGAAAGATTAAAGCGATACGCCTCTCGGAATGCTATAACCGAAAGTGAGGCTATTAGATTTGCGATAGAGAGACTCCTATTAGCCGAAAGGGAAATCGAATGTCAGGGGGAACTTGTAGAAACCCTCAAAGGGATAAAGAAAGAACTTAACCGAATAGGGATAAATCTCAATCAGATAGCCCGGTATGTGAATACCAAAAAAGAAATTGATATTGAAGTAGGGGAAACCTTAGGTCAACTTTCGGAAGATTTAACCGTAGCTTTATCGGTCTTAACCGACATTCTCCAAAAGGAGAAAAAATATGCTCATTCGGAAAACGGCGATTAGGTCTTTGAAAGGTTTAAGAAGTGGACTTGAATATGTAGAAACCGATTGGGAGGCTAAAGAACTCGGCGAGGATATGCCGAGGGGTATCTTTATCGACGGAGACCCAAATCTCGTCTATCAAACCGCAAGGGAGATAAAAGAGGGAAATGTAGGCTATTCGTTAGTTATCTCCTTTGCCGAGAACGAGGAGGAGCTGAAGAAAAAACTCGCCGAAAAAGGTAGAGATATTTACGACCTTTGGGAGGAGATTAAAGCTTTCCTCTTTTACGGTTACCGGGAAGGGGATATAGCCTATTCGGTTGTAGCCCACCGCGGAGATGAGGGAAAACCCCACAAAAAGGAACACGAAAATTTCCATTTCCACATCCACATCGCAAACCGAATAGTGGGAACCGATAAACCCCTCCGGTTCTGGTTTTACCAAAAAGACTTGGACCTTCTCAAAGCTTGGATAGACCGGAGATTTGGACTTAAGTCTCCTTTACCTCCAGACCACCCCTATATGCAACTTCCCTTGGAAAGGATAGAGAGACTCCTAAAGGAGAGATTGGAAAAAAGACGCCAATACTTGGAAAAGTATTACAAAAACCTCGAAAGGGACGGAGAACCCTATCCATCACCCTTAGAGGTTTTCAATCAACCCCCACTACCCAAACCGGTATTGAGGAAAAAAGAGGAAGAACAGGCGCTTTTTTTGTCCGGTCAACTCTCCACCGCTCCGAAACGGCTCCCACGACCGGTGGAGATTTTGTCCCTACAAAAAAAGCGGTTGCCTCGCATTTTTTGGAACGAGGCTATCCGCAAAAAGGAGGAGGCTAAGAGAATGCGGTATAACGCCAAAAAATTACGGGAACTTATAGAACTCCCGGAGCTCCTCAACTATTTCGGTATTCCTTACCATTCGGGGATTAGAGACGACGGAAAACCCTACATTTTGGCAAAGGTTCCTTGGAGAACGGACCGCAACCCTTCCTTTTATGGAGTAAAAGGTAAGGAGGGATATTGGCACTTTTACGACCTCGGTCGAAAGGGAGAGGGAGGAACGATTATCGATTTCGTTATGAAATACAAGGCTCTCGGTTTTGTGGAGACCTTGGACTTTCTCACCCAACATTTGGAGGAGATAAAAAAGGCTCCTCAATCGGGTTCCTTATCCCTCTCTCAAAAAGTGGAGCTTAAAAATCTTCGCTCCCCCCAAGAGGACGAAATCGCAACCGAATGGTTATCCAAGATTTGGAAACTCGAAAGGATACCGGAAAACCTCAAAGTCGCCGATTTGGTTATCCACAGGGAGAAAGTGGTCCACAATCCGAAAGGTTTTGCCGAGGTTAGAACTATATCCAAAGAATACCCTGACCCCGTTATGGTTTGGATAGACGAAAACGGAAATCCCATCTATTGGAGGACTATCAATCCGACTAAATCTTATAAGGGGTTCCTAAAGTCCAACGAGCCAAGGCTTATAAAGGGTAAAAATCAAAACCTCTATGTGGTCGAGGGATTTACCGACTACTTAGCCCTTTACCAGATAGACCCGGAGGGAAATTTCCTTATCCTCGGAACCGCTCAAAATACCGATAAGGTTCTATCCACTTTAAAGAAAGCATCGGATAAATATCGGATTTTTATCGTCTTAGACAACGACCCCACCGGTAGAGAGGCAACCGAAAAAATCCTCAAAGAGGTTAATGCAATAGACCTTTCGGAGTTTTACAGAAACCACAAAGACATTATGGAATGGTGGCAAACCCAAGAGTGGGAAAACTTCAAAAGGCTTAAGGAGGTTATCAATCCTCCCAAATCTCCACAAATTGAAAGGGATAAAGGTGGTTTTAGTCCGGGTTTTTAAGACTGCTCCTTTTCAAACCTTATCAATTTCCACAAGAAATAGTAAATCAAACCAAAAAGGATAAAAATTCCTATATAACTTAAGATGTCATACATCTCTCCCCTCCAATTGGTTTAACAATTTAACCACCTTTCGATGGTTTAGCCATAACCACAACCCCAAAAGAACTATTACCGGCAAACCACAGAAGAACAAAATAAGTCGTTTTAAATCCATCTCTTTAAGGAATAGACTTATCTCTCCACCTATAGCTGTTAAAAGAAACAACGCCGTTATCTTAATAACCTCAATTCGGTAATGGATTTCTTCCTTTAACCGTTCAATCAACCTCTCTTGGGATTTCTCCTCTCCCATTCCCTATCTCCCGAGGTTTAAACTGACCCAACAAAAAAACCGTCGCTACAAATCTAAATCCAAATCCCCTAAATTCACATCGCCGTCGGGAAAGTCATCGGGATTGACCTCGATAAAATCGGGTGCCACGGCGGAATATACCTCGTCAAGTCTCTCCTTATTCCACCTAAAGAGACCTCTCTCCAATACCTCCCTTGTGAGTTTCAAAGTTAAACCGTTTTGGAGAGTTATTTCCTTACTCCAATCGGTGGGGATTTTTTCCATCAATTCCCTTACCCGGTTTACGCTTTCCTCGTAATCCCTATCCGTTAATCCTATAAACCTTTTGAGTTCTAATAACTTTTCCCCTTCCGGAAGGGTGTAGATTTGACTATTGGCTTTACCTCTTCTTACTTCAAATAAATAGGCATATTCACTTAAAACATTACCGATTTTTTCCTTACTTTTTCTAACCCTTTTCCTAATCAATTCGATAAGTTCAGTTTTCTTTAATTCATTTCTTTCCCGCAGTATAAAGAAAGCTGTTTTAAGAATATAAATAGCTTCTTTATCGGTATTAATCTCATAATCCAAGTCCCAAGTGTTGGTATCTATTCTCGTATAAACCTTATCAATACCTGCCGGATATTTTGAGCGTATTTTTTCTATTAAGATGGTTTGACTTATAGTGAAATCGTCTTCTTTTTCCATATCCGCAATAATTAAAAGACTTCTTGCTTTAGCTTTTAAAACTTGTGAACCACGAAAGGTTATAAAAGAGTTTCTATCTACCCTTTTTCTTAAATGATGGTTTAAAACAAAAGTTACCTGAGGTTTAGCTAAAGCGTATTTCATAAAAGTTTTTATCTCCGTATCATCAGAAGTATTAGAAATCAAATCTTCTAAACTATCTACGAAAACTACAGGGTTTATAAACTTATGAGACATATAGTAAACCATAAGAAAAAAAACCTTTTGACGAAAAGACAGCTTTTTATCTCCCAATATTTCTTTAGCTTCCTTCCTAAAAGTTTCAAATTCCTCGGGTAAAAGAAAAATATCCTCACCCTGTTTTAAAAGAGTTAAAAAATCATTCATAAGTTCATCTTCATTAGTTGGAGTTAAAACAAAAAGTTTTCCATCTCCCGCGAGCGATATTAATTCATGTAACCTTCTACCCTTCGCTTCATCAGGAGAAAACTCGTAATCGGCATACAGAATGGAATATCCATTTTGGATTAAGCGTTTAATTAATGAATAAAGCAACAAAGTTTTTCCTTGACCAGGTTCACCAGCTACTAAAGCTAAACCCCCTTCTACTATAGGAAAAGGAACCTTTACAGTTTCCCCATCAAGGGAAAACTCCTTTTCCAAAAGAAAAACAGGGTCAGGAGCATTAGCAACACTTGTCAAAATTTCTTCAATTCTCTTAAAATAAAAGTGATTAAATAAAGGGTTTCGGTTTCTTTCCATCGCTACCCCCCAGCGATTTGTTTTTTGTAATTCTTTTTTTTATTCTGTATTATTTGCCAATAAAAATCATTTCAAAAATTAGTTTTTACAAACTCTAAAAGCCAATCCTTTTTAATTCGCCATCGGGAACCTATTTTAACCCCCTTAAGTTTCCCCGATGCTAACCATTTAAGAACTGTGGTATGTCTTACACCAAATAAATCTGCAACCTCTCTTGGAGTAAAAAAATCCTGTTTCAGTTGTTTTAATTCTTCTAAAGTAATAGAACGCATAAGTTTTATTTTAGTCTAAATATTCCAAATATGCTGTTTATGAAAAGACAAGGAACCTAAAGAGAAAACAAGGAAACTTAGTTCTGATGCGGATTTCCCTAACCATAAACCGTAAAGAGTTTTAGTTTCCTCCTCCTAAGGAGGAAACGAGGAAACTAAACGCTAATGCTAATTTACACAAAGGAACACTCTTGTAGTTTCCTTAAACACAAAAGGAAACCACTTTTTTACAAAAAAAATTTTACCTTTCAAATTAAAGGAGGTAAGGAAACTTTACTCCTATGCGAGTTTCCTTAATTTAAAACCAATCCAAATTAAGGTTTAAAAATTTGACCCAACAAAAAAACCGTCCGCACAACTCTTAATGCTTAAAGTTAATCTCCATTATTTACTCCAAATATTCCAAATACGCTATTTATGAAAATAACGGGAGAAAAAGGGAAAATCAAGGAAACTTTACTCCGATGCTGGTTTCCTTAACCCTTAAAAAATTTCACACCTTACTCTCTTTTTCTGGAACCCCAGCCTTAAAGCTCGCATGTATCAAGGTCGTCAAAAGAATATTCCCCTATTTACTCTAAATATTCCAAATATGCCATCTCGGAATTTATAAGGGGGGATATAGGTGGAAAACAAGGAAACTCAATTCTGATGCGGGTTTCCCGTGAGGAAACTAATCCGGTTTCTCCTCTTTAGTTCTGATGGGAATTTCCTGAGGAACGGAGAAAGGGCAAAAACTTGAAGAAATGTTTCAATTGATAGCAAAAACCCTTTCTCCGTCCACCCCTGCAGGCTTTAAAGCCTGCCTACTACCCCCTATCCCTATTATTAGGGACTCGG
>JALVTI010000048.1 GCA_027035985.1 Aquificales bacterium
TGCAATGTATCGGCGTTTTTATGAAGAATTTCAAAATCTTGAGGGGTTAAATCCAATAGATGGGAGCTGTTATTTATAACATTCCTAAGAGTGGTTAGAATTTTTTCATCAACCATAGTGTTTTTTTATTGTAAAACATCTAAAGTTGTAAATACGTTATGTAAAGTTTACATACAACGGAGAATTTACAAGTGAGCAAATCAAACAATCAATAGAGATTAAAGGGTTAACTTAATATTAATCTGTTTATGCTCGAGGTATTGGGAAACTTTAGAAGGACTCACTATTGTGGAGAAATTAACGAGAATAACATAGGTCAAACCGTCCGCCTCGCCGGGTGGGTGGATACGGTAAGAAACCACGGCGGGGTTGTCTTTATAGACCTAAGAGACCGCTCCGGGGTTGTCCAGGTTGTGGCGGAGGAACTCAAAAACCCCGAGGCTTACGAGATAGCCGATAGGGTAAAGCCCGAGTACGTAATAGCGATAGAGGGAAAGGTCAGACGCCGCCCCGAGGGGACGGAAAACCCCAAAATCCCGACCGGGTATATTGAGGTTGTAGCCGATAGGGTTGTGGTTTTGAACACCTCCAAGCAACCCCTACCCTTCCAGATAGAGGACGATATAAACGTCAACGAGGAAACCCGTCTCCGCTACCGCTATTTAGACCTGCGCCGTCGCCCCATGCTCAACAACCTCCTGATAAGGCATAAGACCTACCAGGTGGTTAGAAACTTTTTAACCAACGAGGGTTTTATAGAGGTTGAAACCCCCCTCCTGACCAAATCCACCCCCGAAGGGGCTAGGGACTTTATAGTTCCCTCGAGGCTCCACCCCGGAAAGTTCTACGCTTTGCCGCAGTCTCCCCAGCTCTTTAAGCAAATTCTGATGGTCGCCGGTATAGACAAGTATTTCCAAATCGCCAAATGCCTAAGGGACGAAGACTTAAGGGCAGACCGCCAACCGGAGTTTACCCAGATAGACTTGGAGATGTCCTTTGTCGGAAAGGACGACGTTATGAACCTCACCGAGAGGTTGATAAAGGAAGTTTTCAAACAGGTTTTGGGAGTTGAGATAAACGAACCCTTCCCCGTTTACGGATACGACTACGTTATGGACAAATACGGGAGCGATAAACCCGACCTCCGCATAAAGGAGGATGTAATTACCCCCCTTGTAGAGATAACCGATATCTTCAAAGAGACCCAATTTAAAGTCTTCAAAAATGTGGTCGACAAAGGTGGAATTATCAAGGCTATAGTCGTCAAAGGTGGGGGAAAATCCCTATCCCGTCAAAAGATTGACGAACTGACGAAGTTTGTCCAAAAGTTGGGGGCTAAAGGTCTGGCGTGGATAAGGGTCGACGAAAATAAGCTAACCTCTCCCATAACCAAATTCTTCAGCGAGGAGGAGGTCAAAAACCTCCTGGAGAGGGTCGGCGCAGAAGTGGGGGATATTATCTTCTTCCAAGCCGATACCGATAGGGATTTCGTCTATAAGGTAATGGACGCACTCCGTCGCCGTCTCGCCGACGAGCTTGGTGCGAGGGAGGAGGGCTTCAAATTCCTCTGGGTGGTCGACTTCACCCTCGTGGAGTGGGACGAAGAGGAGGAGAGGTTTGTATCGGTTCACCACCCCTTCACCATGCCGAGGGAGGAGGACTTACCCAAGATAGACGAAGCCCTAGCCACCGAGGATATAGAGAAACGTAAGGAGATACTCAAAGGTGTCAAATCGCTAGCCTACGATATGGTTTTAAACGGCTACGAGATAGGTGGCGGTTCTATCAGGATACACCGCACCGATATACAGGAGAAAATCTTTAAACTCCTCAACATCGGCGAGATGGAGGCTCAGGAGAAGTTCGGTTTTCTACTCGAAGCACTCCAATACGGCGCACCTCCCCACGGCGGTTTTGCCTTCGGTCTGGACAGGGTTCTAGCCATAATGGTCGGTGCGGAGAGCATAAGGGACGTTATAGCGTTCCCCAAAACTCAAAAGGGTATATGCCCGCTGACAAACGCCCCCGACTACGTAGACCCCAAACAGCTAAAAGAGGTTCACTGCAAGATAGAGGAACTCGAAGAGGAATAATCCTTCTTTTCTTTCCTTTTCCAGGATTTTTAAACTAAGCTTTCACCAAATTGGTGTTCCAAAACGGGATACTTGTTAAACACACCTTTGGAGAAGAGTATTTGAAACACGTAATTGGTGGCTATTTTGAAGGAGACTGCCGAAGCCGTTAGGTAAAACTTCCACATCCTGTAAAAGGTTTCTCCCAGGTTATCTATAACCCACTTGCGGTTTTCCTCAAACCTTCTAAGCCACTCCTTGAGGGTTCTGTAGTAGTGGAGCCTCCAATTGTCGATGTCTATTAG
>JALVTI010000049.1 GCA_027035985.1 Aquificales bacterium
AAATCCACGTCCCCGAAAGGGAAAGGGAGATTTTGGAACGCCTCTTGGAGAAAAATAGGGGGCGTTTTCCCGAACAGGCGCTCGTTAGGATTTTTCGGGAGATAATATCGGCTTGCCTCTCCCTCGAAGAGCCTCTGAAAATAGGCTATCTGGGTCCCAAGGCGACCTTTACCCATCAGGCGGCTTTGGAGCATTTCGGTATATCCGCCAAATACATACCGCTCGGGACTATAAGGGATGTCTTCGAAGAGGTGGAGAGGGGAAACATCGATTACGGCGTTGTGCCGGTGGAAAACACCATCGAAGGGGTGGTTAACTACACGCTCGATATGTTCCTGGAGATGCCCAACGTCAAAATCGTGGGCGAGATTATCATTCCCGTATCCCAACACCTGCTTTCCCTGGCGGACGACCTATCGCAGATTAAGAGGGTTTATTCCCACCCCCACGCGTTGGCGCAGGCTAGGGCGTGGCTCGACAAGCACCTGCCCCACGCGCAAAGGATAGAGGTCGATAGCACCGCCAAAGCCGCCGAACTGGCGCTCGAAGACGAGCAAGCCGCCGCCATAGCGAGCGAAGCCGCCGCAAGGGTTTACAACCTCAACATCCTCGCCCGGAATATACAGGAAAACCTTAACAACTACACGAGGTTCTTAATAATTGGAAAAAAGGCACTCCGCCGAACGGGAAGCGATAAAACCTCTATCCTTTTTGCGGTAAAGGACGAGGCGGGGGCACTTTACAAAGCCCTCGAGCCCTTTTACAAATACAACGTCAATCTGACGAAGATAGAGAGCCGACCCTCCAAGGAAAAGTCGTGGGATTACGTCTTCTTCGTCGATTTGGAGGGGCATGAGGAGGACGAGAGGGTGAAAAAGGCTTTGGGGGAGTTAAGGGAGAGGGCAAAGATGGTTAGGGTTCTGGGTTCCTATCCGGTAGCCCTGGAGGTTTAGCCCTCGAAGAAGCTCTCGTCGAAGTCCTCGTCGTCCAACTCTATAGCCTCGCCTTCCCCTTCGGTTTTGGCGGTTTCGGTCGGTTTTTTGAACTCCCCAAGCCAGTTTTGAACGAGGTAATCCCGAAGGGCTTTAATCTCCTCCTCGCGGTCGAAATCGACAGCCGCGAGGTAGCTCTTCGCAACGGAGGAGAAGACCTTTCTCACAAAAGCGGTCAGGGCGTATTGACCCAACCTAAGGGTGCGGTCTCCGAAGAATATCTCGACCTCCTCCAGGCGGCGTAGCTTCTCGAGTGCGTTCACCCTTTTGAGGGCTCCCTTTATCAAGTTAATCAAGACCCTGTTGGGGTAGAGGTCTTCTATTGCCAGTCCCCTGTCGGGTGCGGGGTAGTAACCCTCCTCGACCTGTCCCTTTACGACAATCCTGTAGTGTATCGGTTTGCCCGTCTCCAACTTGCGGAGGAAGAATTTGACCAACCCTTTAAGTTCGTTTTCGAATTCGCCCTTAAAGGTGTTTTCGAGGGTTTCATTTACCACATCGAGGGTGTCGTAAAGCTCTCCCCAATCCTCCTTGGTGAGGTTTGAAATATCGACTCCCGCTTCTTGGAGCAGGGTCAAAAGCTCGTAGGGTGTTATCAATTTCGAAACCGTAAAGGGTGAGTAGAGCAACCTCCTATCCCTTTCGAGTTCCGCCTTTATCTCCCTCAAAAAGTTTAAGGTTTCCTCCACCTCTTCGGGAGAACCGCCGACCTTCGAGAGGACAAATTTCTCTATATCCTCGACCCTTCTTCGGAGCGAGAGGTTATCCTTAATACGCTCCTTGAGGTGGGACAGGTTTGGTTTTGTTCCGCTCTCGAGGGATTTAATGAGCTCCCGCAGGGCTTCGTCCATTACCGAAACGGTCTGACGGGCTTTCTGCAGTTCCGCGGGATAAAGCTCCCCGTCGGCGTAGAGCGATAGGAAGACCTCCAAATAGCCCCTCTGAAGCTTTTGGCTTAGGTTGTTGTAGACCGGCAGGGTTAGGACTGCGTAAACGCCCTTTACCCTTTTTTCCTCGCCGAGGGTTATGTCTTTGTAGGTATAGGCGGTCTGCAGTAGGTTTTCGCCCAAATATCGGATTTCCGGCTTTTGGGTGATGAAAAGCCTTTCCCCTTTGCTTCTGACCGCTTTAAGGATATCGGGGTTGTAGAGCCTGTTCCTAAGCTTGGCGAGTTCCCTAACCAGTTCCCTCCTCTTTTCGGTCAGGGTTTTATACTCCTCGCTTTCGGTGTTTTCGATGGAGGCTATTTTCGCGTTGAGTTCCTCTATTTCGAACTCCAATTGGTGGATTCTCTCGTCCTCCTCACCCGTATAGGCGGGGATAACCTCGTTCACCTTGTAGGTTGCAAAGGGTATCAGCACCAACCCCTCCTGGGT
>JALVTI010000050.1 GCA_027035985.1 Aquificales bacterium
TTTTCAACCACTCCGGAAGTTTTTGCCGATAAAATCCCCTTGTGGAGTGGTTCGTATTTCCCCCTGAAGGGAATATATGCAACCAATTCACCCTTCTGGGGTTTGGCTACCGATACGGTGTAGGGAATAAACTCCGGTTTCGGGAGGTGGGCGAGCTTTTCCTTTCTCTCCTTAACCTTGTAGATACCGAAGGCTAAGAAGAGGACGAGAACGACAACTATCGCGACGATGTATTTCTTCATAAGAGATAGATTTTCGCCCAAAAGGTTACAGGCTTTTTTTAAAACTTTAAAATTGCGCGGGAATGCCGAAATTGGAAAGGAATTTGGAGGAGACGGAGGAAAACCTGGCGGTGGAGAGAAGGTTCAAATCCTTCGCCCTCCGCAACCTCTCATATCGGGAGGCGCTGAAAGCGGTCGGACGGGACACGTTGATAGTCCTATCGGCTGTTGCCCTCCTGTTGGGGTTTAGAAGGCTTTACCGCGTCCTCTTTAAGGGGGAGAGTTTCAAAAGCGCCGTGAGGGATTACGTAAAAAGAGACCTCAAAGAGGCTTTGGAAGAGGCTTCCAAAACCCTCTTTGCGGGTGCTCTTTATATATTCCT
Source organism: Aquificales bacterium (assembly GCA_027035985.1). Lineage (GTDB taxonomy): Bacteria > Aquificota > Aquificia > Aquificales > QOAS01 > QOAS01. The sequence goes on from JALVTI010000050.1 coordinate 604, forward strand.
CCGCAAGGGTGGAATAAGAATCCTTAGAAGCATCTCACTCCTGAAGGTTATCCTCTTTGTCGAAGTCCTTTCGGCGGTTTTAAAAAATTTCCTCTCCCTAAAACGGGGAGAGATTGACGGGAAAACCTTTTTGAGGATAACCGTCGCCCACACCCTCTTAACGGCTATATCCCTCTACGGCACATCTTTGGGCGCTATGGTGGGTTATCACCTTGCAAAGGAACTAAAATCCTCGCCCCTCGTTTGGTCTATACTTTTCGGTTTCCTCTTCGGAATACCCTCCGAATGGCTTGGGAGAAAACTTTTAAAACTTTGGAGATTGATTTAAAAGCCCGCGCGGAGCGCGGGGATTGGGTTATAGGAGATATTTCTGTTTCTTGAGCTGCTTGAGGAGACGCTTACGGGCGGCTCTCATCTTACGCTTGCGCTTTTCGGAGGGTTTCTCGTAATACATCCTCCTCTTGGCTTCGGTGATGATTTGCTCCTGCTCGACCAATCTCCTAAACTTTTTGAGAGCCTTTTCGACGGTGTCTCCCTCTTCCAGGTATACGGCTACCAAACTCCTCACCTCCTTTTGGAGTTTTTTCTAAGGCGGTCTATTATACCAAATTCGGTTGGGAAAAGTGCGGCAAAAACCACAAAATGGAAAGGTTGATGGGCGACAATCTCAGGTGGTTTCTGAAGCTCTTCAGACCCTATAAAGGTCTGCTCCTCTTCGCATTCCTCGGTGCGGTCTTGGAGGGTGTAGCCTACTCCGGACTGAGTTTCGTTTTAAAAAACTTAATAGACCGCGTTTTGGTCGATAAAAACCTCTCCCTCCTCTGGGCGTCGGTAGGATTGCTCTTAGCCTTTGGGGTTTTAAAACAGCTCGGTTTCCTCCTCTCGGAGCTCCTCTACCGCTATGCGGTTTCGAAGATTGTCGCCCGCCTAAGGGTTAGACTTTACTCGAAACTGACCTCCATAGGTCTCGAAGAGTTTCAGAGATACCCCCAAGGGGAGTGGCTCGGCAGAATAACGAACGACCTCAGGAGTTTTAAGGACTACTCCGAGGGTTTCGGTATAAAAGTCCTCAGGGAGTTTTTTACCGCCCTCTTCCTCGTAGGGGTTTTGCTCTACTTCGATTGGCAACTCTTTTTGGCTTTTGCCCTTATAGTTCCCTTTTTGGGTAAAGCCTTTAAGTATTTCGGCTCCAAGAGGAAGAAATACTCCCTCTTTTACCAAGAGGTGTTTGCCGAATTTATAGGTTTTATCTCCAACCTATTGGAGAATTTCGAGAATATCAAATTCCTAAACCGGTTTTTCCTAAACAAAATAGCCCGTAAAAAGGTCAAAAAACTCTTTAAGGCGGAGTTTAAGCAGGCGCTCTACTCGGCGGGATATCTATCGGCTGTGGAACTGCTCGGTTATTTATTTGCCGCCGCCGTCTTCCTCTACGGGGGCTACCGCGTCGTCGAGGGGGAGCTTACCGCCGGAACCTTTATATCCTTCATAGGAACCCTCTTTCTCCTATACAACTCCCTTCAGGCGCTCCAGCGCAACGCCCTCAACTACAAGGCTCTGGAGCCGGTTATAACCCGCATAAGGGAGGTGTTGGAGTTTATCCCACCCGAGCGGGGAGGGGACAAACCTTTCGGGGGTTTGGAGGAGAAAATAACAGCCCTAAACGTGGTCTATCCCAAGGACAAACCCATTTTGAGGTCGGTAAATTTCGAAATCCCCAAGGGGTCTAAGGTCTTCGTAAAGGGCGCCTCGGGGGGTGGTAA
>JALVTI010000051.1 GCA_027035985.1 Aquificales bacterium
GGTGAGAAACTCCAAACGGTGTTGGCTATAACCAAGGAGATAGCCGATAAGGAAAAACTCAACGCCGGAAAGCTCATCAGGGAAATAGGAAAGGAGCTCGGCGGTGGAGGCGGCGGTCGTCCCGATATGGCTCAGGGTGGGGGAACGAAAATAGAGGGGTTGCAAAAGGCGGTGGAGAGGTTGAGGGAGGTTTTAATTTAAATTTCTTTAATTATGCAAAACGGTAATGAAAATTTTGTTAGGGAGCGAAAGAACTTAAACAGTATTATTTCTTTTTTTGAAAATTTTTTAAATATAAAAGAGTCTAGAACTTTCTCTGAAAGAATTGAAGTTACTTTTGATGTTGAATACTTACTAGAGCAATTACATACTTTATATATAATTTTAGCTATTGCAGATTTAACAAAAGATAAAAACTTAATTAATTTTATTGAAAAAAATTTAGAATTTCAATTCAATTGTTTTGATGTGATTGAACATATTATTAAAAATGAAATGCAAACAAATAGTTTTAAAGAATTTTTTAAATGTCTTGCTAAAAAAGATACTTCTACAATTACAATTTTTTCCCTTATAAAAAGGGATAGTACTCCACTGATACAAATACTTATAGGCTCTTTATCGGGAAATAATGTATCTGAAAGAAAATTTTATATTTCTAGCTCCAAAGTAAAAAATGTTTTGCTGTTTGATGAGGGAAAGTCAGAAACAGAAAAGTTTTTAACTCTTTTGTTTAAGAAAGCTTTAAACAGTTTATTTAATGATAAAAACATTATTTTTCACTTTGAATCCTATATTTCTACCATTTTGAATAAATTGAACGAATTAAAAGAACTTAAAACGGAAATAGAAGAATTTTTAGCTAAGGATGTCCTTGAAAAGGTTAGTAAAGAGTATAAAAGAAAAGCTAAGGATAAATTTCTTTGGTTAGTTCCTAAATGGTTTTTATTTTTTGTCTTTTCTTTAATCCTTATTGCTACTCCATTACTGTTTATTCCCGACCTTTTAGATGGAAAAACTTGGCATGATATTTTAATAAAAGCTTCTATAGGCTTTATTCCTATAGTAGTAGGATTTTATCTATTAAGGTATAGTCTCAAATTAAGAGACCTACAAGAGGAGTACAAATTTAAATCAATAATGCTTTCCTCTTTACCAGCTTTATCTTTATTAATAGATGATAAAAACGAAAGGGACAAAATAATAACAACAATTCTTTTAGAGGCTTCTAACCTACAAACTTTAACGAAAGATAAGGGGGAAGTTGTTAAGGAAATTTTGCCGTTAGTAGAACTTGCTAACAAACTAAAAAATTCTTAATTTCATCTAAAAAATGAAAACATCAAACTTCCTAATCCTTATGTCTCTTATAGCAACCCTTTCTTTGTTAGGAATGGCACTAATCTCCATTTGGGTCAACAAAATTCTAAAAACCAATAAAGGGAAATAAAAATACTTTTCCCTTTAAAGTTTTAACCAAAGCAACAACCTAATAGTTTCCATAGTCATAGCCTTCAACGATGTATATATATACATTACCTTGTGAGGAGAACACAAATTTATCTCGATGAGGAAATTTATAACTACCTCAAAAGGGAAAGTAGCTTAAGAAAGAAAACAATCTCGGAACTTATTAGGGAAGCTTTAAAGGAAAAAATAACCAATAGACGGAAAAGAATTCTTAAAGCTCTAAATGAAGTTAAAGGTCTCTGGAAGGATAGAGAAATAAATCCCTCCGAGTTTGTGAGAAATATAAGAGAGGACAGAAACATAAAGGGGTTAAATTAGCAAACGCCTTTATAGCCGCTACTGTAGAATATTACAACTGCAAACTGTGGACTTTAAACATCAAACACTATCCAAGAGTGAAAGACAGACTTATAGACCCTTAAAGTTTGTTTTTTTCTTAAAACTCCAATAGGTCATTTATTCTCCGTTTATTCACCTTTGAAGTTTGCCATTTTCTCGAACGCTCCACAAAAGGGAAGACATCATAAGCCATCCTTAGGGGGTTTCCTTACTATAAGAAAGTAAGGAGGTAAGAAAATTGTTAGTTAAAAAGACGTCAAAAAACCAGATAACCCTACCCAAGGAGGTTTTAAAGCAGATACCGGAAACAGATTATTTTGAGGTTAAAGTAGAAGACGGGAAAATTGTTCTAATTCCCGCAAGGGTTATTCCCGCAAAAATCTCCATAGAAAGTATTAGGAAAAAGATAAAAGGGAGAGGTTTAACCAAAAAGGTTATTGACGAGGCTATAAAATGGGCAAGGGAAAAGGATTAAGGGTGGTTTTAGATTCCAACATTTTGATTTCCATTCTCTTATTCGGCGGACGGTTAGAA
>JALVTI010000052.1 GCA_027035985.1 Aquificales bacterium
GTAAACCTTTAAAGGGTTTCTAATCTTCTCTTTCCGTAACTCGATGAGGATAGATTTTTCCCCTCCTCCCGAAGTGTTTAGAGCTTTCGAAATACCCTTTGATGGAGGTTGGTTAAACCCTCCAACGTTGGATACAACGGACCTCTTTATTCGTTATAGGCTGGAGAATTCTCATTTTGCCATAAAGAGGGTAGTTAAAAATATAGAAACCGCTTTGGGTTTCTTTCGATTGCTCGACGATACCCTCGGGAGGGTGGTCGACATTCTTCAAAAGATTAAATCCCTTGCGGTGGAAGCCGCTTCATCCCCCTCCGAAAGGAGGGGATTACTTCAAAACATCCTAAATGAGGAAGTGAGAAATATTGCCCAACTTTTAAATGGTTTCGACTTCAACGGTGTAAATCCCTTTAGAGGAGATGCCTTTTCGGTTAAATACTCTCCCGAAAGTGGCGGCTATTTGGTCTTTAACCGTTCCGAGAAGGGAACAAATCCTTTAATCGTGGATGTTTCGGTGGGTAAAACCGAGAATGAGGCTTCCCGTATTTCCCTATACAACGAGGGGAATACAGATGAAGTAGCCCTATACGTTACCGATGGAAGCTTAGGGGAATACAAATTGCTTTTGGCTAGTATAGCGGGTCAAAATACCCAAAATCTTCAAAGCGGAGTGCCTATTATCTTACCTCCGATACCTATTATTCCTATACCAATAATCCCGATACCTATTCCTCTGCCAATCGCTCCTACTCCGATACCCACCCCTTTGCCTTTCAATTCGACTACTACAAACAGCGAGGTTCTTACATTTACCTTTTACGTAGCTGGTGATAGGGACAACGCGGAAAATACTATTTCCGAGGTGGAGAGGGCTATTGAAACCTTTGACCTTATAAGGGGATTTATAGGAAGTCTAACAAATCGATTGTTGGAATCTTTGGAATTTCAACTGGAATTGGGGGATAATTTAACGGCACCTTTTGACGATTTTTTGGTATCGGCGTATCTCTCAAAGTTCGATTGGGAAAAATTCCTTTTGGAGGCGGAAGTTGGAAGTTTAATCCTCACCAATTATTTCCAATTTCAGAAATACCTCATAAAGGTTCTTTTCGGTTTGTAACCTCCAAAAGGTGTTTCAGGATTTTTTCCTCCGCTTCGGGGATAAACCTCGCTTCCATAAGTTTCCCCTTTTGGGAGTTGAGTTTTCTGTCCCTATAGTGGTTTTGAACAATTTCCAAAACCTTTTGGGGGTCTAGATCTTCCTCCCTAAAGAGGTAAGCCCCGTTTCCTTCGGCGTAATAAAGTGCGTTGTGATATTGGTGGTCGTATGCGGCATAGGGGTAGGGTATAAAGACGCTCGGTATACCGAAAAAGGCGAGTTCTGCCGAAGTCGAAGCCCCCGCCCTCGATACGGCAAAATCGGATATGCGGAGCAGTTTACCCATTTCCTCCGCAAAGGGAAACGTTTTAACCTCGCACCTCGGAGGGGTTTCCGAATAGAGCTTTTCCACCTCGCGGAAGTTTCTTTCACCGGTTATGTGGATTAACCTAACCCCTTCGGGGAGTTTTGAGGCGAGATACACCGCGAGGTGGTTGATACTCCTCGCCCCGAGAGACCCTCCGAGGATAAGGATGTTAAACCTATCCTCCCAACCGAGGTCTTTTAAGACCTCCTTCCTCGAAAGGGATTTGTAGAACTTCAGTTCCTCCCGTAGGGGAATACCGGTTAAAACGACCTTTTTGCGCGGGAAGAATTTCTCCGAACCGGGGAAGGTTATAAAGACCTTTTTCGCAAAATTCGAGAGGTAACGGTTTCCCATGCCGGGAATGGCGTTCTGCTCGTGGATAAAGAGCGGCTTACCCGCCAAGCGGGTATAGAGCCCCAAGGGTGCCGAGGTGTAACCTCCAAAGGTTAGGGATACAAAATCCTTTCCCCTCAAAAGGGGTGAGATTTTTGCCGCCGCACCGAGGGTTTGGAGAAAGGATAGCGTTATCCCCAAGAGGTTTTTCCCTTTAAACCTCTCCATTTTGAGGAGTTTGTACCGGTCGAAAATCTCCTTCAGTAGGTGTTCCTTTTTGCCCTCTATCCTATTTTTGTCCCCTACAAATACCAAACCGCCGAAGGTGTTTTTTTTCTTTACATACCCGGCGAAGGCTAACATTGGGTAGAAGTGTCCGCCCGTTCCACCACCGGCGAGGGCGAGAAGAGTTTTTTCCATTTTTGGGATAGTTTAAACCCCGATGGGGAAAACCCTTATTTTGACCGAAAAACCTTCCCAAGCCCGCGATTTCGCCAAAGCCTTGGGGAATTGCCGCCTGCGGGAGGGCTATTACGAGTGCGGGGATTATCTAATAACCTGGGCTGTGGGGCATCTCTTCGAAATAGACGACTCCGTAGCGCCAAAGAGGTGGTCGCTCTCCACCCTTCCCATATTTCCCGAAAAATTTAAACTGAAACTCCGCCGCGGGGCGGGAAAGCAGTTTAAGGTTATAAAGCGCCTCCTAAAGGGGGTGGATAGGGTAGTCCTGGCAACCGACCCCGGTAGGGAAGGGGAACTGATAGGAAGGGAAATTCTACTAATGGCGGGGTGGAAAAATTGGGAAAACACCTACAGGTTTTGGACTTCCGAAGCCCTAACACCGGAGGTGGTCAGAAAAACCTTAAAGAACCTAAAACCGGCAAAGAAATTCGACAGCCTCTACTATTCCGCCCTGGCGAGACAACACGGCGATTGGATTGTCGGGATAAACCTAACCCGATTAACCACCTTGAGAAGTTCCGACCGCTCGGTTTGGAGTGTCGGACGGGTGCAGACGCCCACCCTAAGACTTATAGTCGACCGGGAAAAGGAGATAGAAAATTTCACCCCTAGGGAGTATTGGGTTATAAAGGCGACCTTCGAAAGGGAGGGTTTCAAATACGAGGGTATCCTCCTGAGGAAATTCGATAGGAGACTCCTCGAGGAGTTGGATAAAGGGGAAGACCTATCGGAGGAATAGGAATCATTCGAACTCCTTTCGTATCCACATCCTTTTAATCGAGTTTGGAATGGGGATATTCTCGTTCCACACGCCGAGCATCATCTTAAACTTAATCGCATTAGCCACACACTTGGCACCTACGGTGTTGTTAAAGAAGACGTAGGTCGGTTTATCGTTGTAAATCTTTAAGACCTTTTTGAGTATCTCCTCCAACTCCTCGTCCGTGTAGAGGTAGTCGTAAAGTTTTTTCGGATTTCTCCCGTGGAGGCGGACGTAATTTATCTCTCCGGTGGAGACCCAGGGACCGACCGGCCAGCCCAACTCTTTAGGGGCGTCGATGTTTACGAGCGTTATATTCCTCTCGTCGAGCCAGCGGAAAAACTCGCGGTTCATCCAACTCTTGTTGCGAAACTCCATAGCCTGGGTGAAATCGATAAAGTTGTAGTGGAGTTTCTCTATATACTCCCAATTTTGGTCGTTCATGCCGAAACTCTCGGGAAACTGAAAGAGGAGGGCTATTAAATTTCCCTTTTCCACTATCGGTTCTATACCCTTTACAAAATGCTCCACATCTTGGGGGGTGTAATCCCTCCTATGGGTAAACTTTTGGTGGACTTTTACCGAAAACTTCAAATGGGGTGCCTTTAAGACCAAACTACCCGTAATGGAGCGGGACGGAAACTTGTAAAAACTGAAGTTGAGTTCCACAGCGGAAAAAAACCTCTTGTAGTGTTCCAGCCACAAGTCCTTTGGTAGGTTTTGGGGGTAGAAGACTCCCCTCCATTCGGGGTATGAAAAACCGCTACAACCTATGTAAATTCTCTTACTTCTTCCACCCATTAGGGGAAGAAATTAGTCAAAAAATTCCCCTCAGTAGATTTTTTCAATTTCCGTTCCCCTATAGTAGAACCTCAATATCTCTTTGTAGTTCCAACCCTTTTGGGAAAGGCAATAGGCACCCCATTGGGACATTCCCAATCCGTGTCCGAAACCCCGTCCGCTTAAAAGGAAATAACGCCCGCTTTTGCCTATTACGTAAAACCAATCGGAGGGAATTTTTGCCTCCAACCTGAAGTAAACCGATAAAGGTAGGGTTATCCTTTCCCCGTCCTTTAAGAGGAGAGTTATATCTAAACCCCTTCCGCAGGAATTTCTCTTTATTTCCATGTCGGTTATACGTAAACGTCTACCCGCGAGGGAGGCTAAGATTTGTTCAACCCTCCTTTTGGAGAGGTTTTTATTCCAAGTATTCCATTTAAGGTTTTTCAAATCGCATTTTTCCTTCACGCGGGATAGGTATGGGAGGTTTAAACCGGTAATCTCTTTAAAAGAGTGGGTGCAACCGCCGCTGTTGGAGTGAAACATCGCATAAATCAGAGAACCTCTATAGGTGATAACTTCGCCCCGAGTTTTGTCGACCGCCTCCGCTATTTGCGGCAAAATCCTCTGCGGGATTTTGAAAGCCTGGTAATTGGTGGTGCTATCTACATCAAACGGTTTCCCCGCTTCGCGGGCTCTATATATATTAAAAAGGGCATAGGTTCTCGAGGCTACCGCTTGGGCTTTCAGTGCTTCGATGTTCCAGCTCGGATATACCTCCGACGGCAGAACGCCCTTTAGGTAAAACTCCAAAGGGAGTTTTAAAACAGCTATGGCACTTCCGAGGTATTCGACCAAATCTATATCAACATCTATAGGTAATTTGCCGTAAGAGATTCCGTTAATAGTCAGTTCGCAACCCTTTTTCCCTTTAAGGGTCAGCTTTTTATAAAACCCACTTTTATAGGAAATCTTTCTAAAGGCACCCTTTGGAGGAACTTTGAAAAAGACTTTTTCCGCCTTTTGGGGACAGGTGAGGGTTAAATCCACAAATCGCGCTATTGCCACCCTTATGGTGGGTTCACTTTTAAAAACTTTAGCCGGTATAGGGGAGAAAAACCTTTCGGTGGACCTGTAAAGGGTTTGGGAATCTCTGTAGTTTCCCAAAAAGTGGAATATTTCCAACGCACCTATATAGTTAGCGGTTTTCAGATATTCAACCCCCTTTAGGTAGAGGTGGAGTTTTACTTTCTCCATTAGCCGGTTGTCCGCGGAAAAGACCAGAAGGGGAAGGAGAAAAACGAGAACCCTTATAAGGAGTCTTCCCATAGACAAACCATATTAGGAAAAACAACTTTCAAACCTATGAAGGTTAAGGTAAACCGCTTTCCCAAAATGGCGGCTCTTCAGAAGTTTCGCGCCCTAAAGCTCGGCTACCCGGAGGAGCTCGCCGAGGCTATCGGCATAGCGGAGGCTACCAAATACGCCATTTTCAAAAACCTCCACCTCTACAAACGGCAGGGTAGGGAAGAAGAGGCGGAAAAGCTCGCCCCCGAATACGGTTCGGAGAGGGAAAAGCTCGACTGGAAGACCTTTGAGACCTTCAAACTCGCCGCAAAGGATGGAAAACCCTATGTGGGCGGTAAGGTTTTCACCGTGAGGGATTACAGGCGGAAGGTTATAGAGCGTTGGGGTGAAGAGGTCGGGAGGAAGATAGAGGAGTGGGCTAAAAGGGTGATAGAGGAAACGCCCGAGGAGCTTCTGAAAAACGAGCAGAAATTTTTCAACAAGGTGTGGAAACCCCACCGCGACGACCCGATAGAGGCGGAAATTTAAAGAAAACCCAAAGGGGTCAGAAAATGTAATCGAGCAACACTATTAGGAAATAGAGAACGCTAACCCACCCGTTAACGGTGAAAAATGCTTTATTTACCTTCGAGAGGTCGTTCGGTTTTACCAACCTGTGTTCGTAGAGTAGAAAAGCCGCCAATAGGAGGAGACCTCCAAAGTAGATAACACCCATTTTGGGGTGGAGGACTCCGACCAATAGGAGGAAGATAAAGGTAAGTAGGTGGAGCATTCGGGCGACCCTAATGGCGCCCTCTATACCGAGCTTTACAGGGAGCGATTTGACCCCGTAGCGTTTGTCAAACTCGTAATCCTGCAGCGCGTAGAGTATGTCAAACCCCGCCACCCATGTAGCCATAGCCAAACCCAAAACGACCGCCAAGAGGGAAACCCTTCCGTTTACCGCTATATCGACCGCTACGGGGATTAGGAAATAGACCACACCCAAAACGAGGTGTGGAAAGTGGGTTATCCTCTTCGCGAGGGGGTAAAACCAGAGCAAAAAGACCACCACGGGTGAGAGGATAAAGGCGAGCGTATTTATGAGGGCGCTAACCACTATAAACGCCGCCGAGGAGAAAACCGCCAGGAGCTTAACCCACTCTAGGGGTATTTCTCCCCTTATGTGAGCCCAGTTGCGGGTTCGGGGGTTCTTTTTGTCTATCTCGTAGTCGAGCCAGCGGTTAAAAGCCATTCCCGCTGTCCTCGCCAAAACGAGCGCAAGGATTATGAGGACTATTTTTGAAAGGGGCGGAATATGGTCAACCAACAGTAAAAGGCTAGCCAGCGCAAAGGGAAGGGCGAAAATGGTATGCTCGAACTTTATCGTATCGGCGAGCGCTTTAACCTTTTGCATAAACAAAAAGATTAAGGATTAAGAGAAATCGTCAAAAAGAGATTTTAACCATTCGATAAAATGTTTTAACCTTTCAATTAAGAAATCGATAATTCGCTAGCATATGCTCTAATAAGCTCGCGAGCAAGTATTTTAGCTAGTTCGCGCGCAAAGTTCTGAAGTAGAAATTTTAGTGTTATTTTTAGAACCTTTAAAATCCAGGCCATCATTAACCTCTACAACACTTCACGAGCATGACAAATAAAATTTGATTTATACTCCCTATTAAGTTGCCAAGGAACCTGCTTAGGTAAAAAATAAATATAAACTCTTTTTGAAATTGTCAAGAATATATCTTTATTCCTTTCCCCAAAACCTCTTTCAAATCTTGTTCAGGTTTATATATTGGATAAAAACCTCTACGCTCAAATAGATATCCTAAAATCGGACGCGGACAAGGTGTTTAAACAACTCTCAACCCTCTCGGAAGAGGGAAATCAAATCCTATCCACACTTGTGGAGGGATTTTAACTATTTAAGGAGTTTAACCAATGTGAAAACCAAACCGACTATAAAGGTTGCCTGACCTACAAATAAAACTATTAACCACTTTAGGAGTTCCCCTTTTACCGTTTGAATTTCCGTCCTTAGGGCTTGTAGCTTTTTATCCATTTTCTCTTCCAGGGTTTGGATTTTCCCGTTTATTCTCTCCTCCAAGATTTGCATCTTTTCCAACAGGAGTTTTATGTCCTCCTTGGTTGCGACCTCTTTTAGTAGTTCCTCTTTCAGTTCAAACTTTAAGGAATTTCTTTTTTCCTCAGTGAGTTCCTCTATGGCTTCCACCAACACTTTTGCGGTTTCCTTTCCCAGTTTTTCCTCCAAGTGGGTGTAGAGTTCGACCAAATTTGCACCCATTATGTTTAATAATTTCTCCTTTATCCAATCCAGATGCGTTTCAAAGATTTCGCCTCCCAAAAGAGGTTGGAAAAATTTGCCGAGGGCTACAGGGGGATAATCTACACCTACACCGAAAGTGGAAATAAATACGCCGTAAAAGTCCCCTCGGAGGAAAAACTTATAAAGACTTTCCAAAAGGAGGCGGATATCCTCGAATACCTAAATCGGAAAGGGGTTAAATTCGTTCCACAAATCACCTTTAGGGGAAAAGATTTTTTCGTCTACCGCTTTTTGGAGGGGATTCCTTTTAAAAAACTCCAAAAGGAGGGTATCCCCGAAGGGCTTAGAAACTATTACCTTAGAAAGATATTAATTGCGGCTTACTGCCTCGATAGGCTCGGGGTCTTTAAGGACGAGTTTCAGCGACCCTTTACCAACGTCCTCGTAAACGGCAGGAGGGTTTATCTACTCGATTTCGAGAGGGGGCTTTTAAACAAGTATTGGAAGAATGTCCCCCAATTTCTGCAGTTTTTGGTCGCCGTGGGGGTATTGGATAGGGAGGAGGCTATCCGCCTGGGTAGGGAGTATAAGAAAAACCCCAAAAGGGTGGTAAAGGAGGTTTTGAAGAAACTCCGTTAGTTGTTTCTCTTCAGTTTGTCCTCCTCGAAGAGGTGTCCGAGTTTTTCCTTCTTCGTCAGGAGGTAGTTTAGGTTATACTCCGTCGGGGGTGTCTGTATGGGAACCCTCTCGACCACCTCGAGTCCGTAGCCTTTGAGGGCAACAATCTTGCGGGGGTTGTTGGTAATTAAACGGAGTTTCCTAACGCCCAAATCGCGCAGTATCTGGGCGCCCACCCCGTAGTCGCGCAAATCGACAGGAAGCCCGAGCTTGCAGTTAGCCTCTACCGTGTCGTAACCCTGCTCCTGAAGGGCGTAAGCCTTTATCTTGTTGCCCAATCCTATCCCCCTTCCCTCGTGTCCGCGCATATAGACCAAAACGCCCTTACCCTCTTTGGATATCATTTCGAGCGCCTTTTCGAGCTGACTCCTGCAGTCGCACTTTAGGGAGCGGAAGACGTCGCCCGTTAAACATTCGGAGTGAACCCTTACGAGAACCGGTTCGTTCTCTTTCCACTCGCCCATAGTTAGGACGGCGTGCTCTATGCCATCGAGCTTATTGCGATAGACGTGAATTTTGAAAATCCCCCAAGGGGTTGGCAGGTGTGCTTCGGAAACCTTTTCGACTATGCTCTCCCGCTTTAGGCGGTATTTTATGAGGTCTTCAATAGTGATTATTTTGAGGTTGTGTTTTTTGGCGAACTCCATAAGGTCGGGCACGCGCGCCATAGTCCCGTCTTCCTTCATAATCTCGCAAATGACACCCGCCGGGTAAAGTCCCGCGAGGCGCGCCAAGTCGACCGAAGCCTCGGTGTGCCCCGCCCTCTCGAGAACACCTCCCTTTCTCGCCCTAAGGGGGAATACGTGCCCTGGCTTTACGAAATCGGAGGGTTTAGCCTCGGGAGAGACGGCGAGCTTTATGGTTATCGCCCTGTCGTAGGCGGAGATACCGGTCGTCGTGCCGTGCTTGGGGTGGGCGTCTATCGAAACGCAAAATGCCGTCCCCTTCGGGTCGGTGTTGCTTCTCACCATCGGTTCGAGACCGAGCTCCTCGCACCTTTCGGGGGTCAGCGATAGGCATATAAGCCCCCTCCCGTATTTAGCCATAAAGTTAATCGCCTCGGGGGTGACCTTTTCCGCCGCCATAACGAGGTCGCCTTCGTTTTCCCTGTCGGGGTCGTCGACAACTATAACCATCTTCCCTTGGCGGATGTCCTCTATAGCCTCCTCGACGGTGTTGAACTCAAACTCCCTCTCCATCGGTAGGAGTTTAAATTTAACCCTCTCCCTTCGGGGATTTTAGGGTGGCTTTTGGAAACCTCGGGTGGGACGGTCTTATCCTATTCCCTCTTGATGGAAGGGAAAAAGGAGAGGGTTGTCGTAAGCGGTATGCGCCCCACCGGTAAACTGCACCTGGGACACTACTTTGGCGTTATAAAGAACTGGCTAAACCTTCAAGAGGAGGGGGGAAAACGCTTTATATTCGTAGCCGACTGGCACGCCCTAACCACCTCCTACACGAATACCGAAAAACTCAAAGAAAACATAGAAAACCTCATGCTCGACTGGCTCGCCTGCGGACTCGACCCCGATAAAAACACCCTATTTATCCAATCGCTGGTAAAGGAACACGCCGAACTCTACCTGCTCTTTGGAATGATAACTCCCAAAAGTTGGTTGGAATTAAACCCCACCTATAAGGATTTGAAATACAACCTCCTAAAGTTGCACGAGCTAAAGGAGACCTTCCGCCAAAAGGTGGAAAGGTTGATTCCGCTCCTACTGGAGGGTCTCGACGTAAAAGTGGAAGACCCAAAGGGGTTAAAGGAGGTATTAAAGGAACAGCTTGCGGAGGCACTAATCCAAGCCCTCTTTGAGGGAAAGATAGAGGGAGACCTCCTAAAGCGGTTAAATATCGACAAAAAACTCCTCTACCAGATAGACACCTACGGGTTCTTGGGCTACCCCGTTTTACAGGCGGCTGACATTCTCGTCTATAAGGGCAACACCGTTCCGGTGGGTGAAGACCAGCTCCCCCACATAGAGCTAACCCGCGAAATTGCGCGCAGGT
>JALVTI010000053.1 GCA_027035985.1 Aquificales bacterium
GAACTCCTCCTCTCCAAAGGCGGTTATATACTTTCGACACTCCTCTCAAAGGGTGGACAATACGCCGAGATTTTCTACGAGAGGAGTAGGTCGACCAGAATCCACTTCGAGGACGGAAAGGTCGACAAGGTTTCCCACGGAGTCGATAGCGGTGTGGGTTTGAGACTCATAAAGGACTTTAAGGTCTACTATGGCTATACCAACAACCCCACATTTGAGAACCTCATCGAGTTGGCTAAGCTCATCGCGAAGGGCGAGGGTCAGGGGGCGGTAAAGTGGGGTCTCATCAAAAGGGTGGGCTACAACCCGGTCGAAATAGACCCCGATCAAACCCCCATCACCCGGAGAATCGAATACCTCCAAAGGGCTAACGAGCGCGCCCGGGAGGTCGGCGGCGACACCGTCAAACAGGTGCAAGCCGTCCTAATGGACAAAACGCGGGAGATACTGGTGATAAACTCCCTCGGGGAGATAGGCGAGGACACCCAAAAGAGGGTGGTCTTCTTCGTCGAAACGGTTGTCGGAAAAAACGGCGAACTCTTTAGGGGTTACGAGAGTTTGGGGGGGCTCTACGGATTTGAAATATTTCAAAAAACCCCTCCCGAGGTTGTGGCAGAGATAGCGACCCGCAGGGCGCTGACGCTGACCGAGGCAAAGCCCGCACCCGCCGGCGAGTTTACGGTGGTTATGGATACCCAGGCGGGTGGAACGATGATTCACGAAGCTGTGGGGCACGGTTTGGAAGCCGACCTCGTCCAAAAGGGTGTCTCCGTTTACGACAAGTCGAAGTTGGGCAAAAAGGTTGCCTCCGAATTGGTTACCGTCGTCGACGACGCAACCCTACCCCACCACAACGGCAGCTTCTCAATAGACGACGAGGGCGTTCCCGCCCAAAGGAAGGTGTTGATAGAGGATGGGATTTTGAGGGGATACATGTACGACCGCCTGACCGCGATGAGGGACGGGGTCGAGAGCACCGGAAACGGTAGGCGACAAAACTACCGCTACGCACCTATAGTTAGGATGACCAACACCTTCATAGCCCCCGGAAAGGATAACCCCGAAGATATTATTAGGGACACCAAAAGGGGTGTCTATATCGTAAAAATGGGAGGGGGAGAGGTAAACACCACCACCGGTGATTTCGTTTTCGAGGTTATGGAAGGCTACATGATAGAGAACGGAGAGATAACCCATCCGATAAAGGGGGCGGTGCTTATCGGAAACGGTCCCAAAGCCCTCCAAGATGTCGACGCCGTTGGCAAAAATCTGGGTTGGTCGATAGGCACCTGCGGAAAGGACGGGCAGGGCGTCCCCGTTACCGACGCCCAGCCGACTATAAGAATAAAAAGGCTCACCTTAGGTGGAACGGAGGTTTAATTTATTCCTCCTTTAGTTTTCTTTAACCTCACTTTAAAAGGATTTTGAAATTCGGTTTCCCCTTAAGGTCTTGAAAACCCTCCTCTCAACGGAAAGAGGGTGTTTTCCTTTATGAGGGATATAAAGGAAAAAACTATTCCCTCATAAAATTTAAATCTTTTAAATCCACAGGAGGATTAAAAATGGAAGAAAAAATCCCTACAGCGTTGACCTTTGATGATGTTCTTTTGCTCCCTCAGTATTCGGAAGTTCTCCCCCACGAGGTTGATATATCTATATACATAACCAAAAAAATAAAGCTTAACATACCGATACTTTCCGCCGCAATGGATACCGTTACCGACTACCGTATGGCTAAGGCTATCGCCCGCGAGGGGGGTATCGGAATAATCCACCGCAACATGTCTATAGAGGAGCAGGCGGAGCACGTGAGCCGCGTAAAGCGCTCCGAAATGGGGATGATACTCGAACCGGTAACCATCTCCCCCGAGGATACTGTCCGCCACGCCCTCGACCTAATGGCTCAATACAAAATTTCCGGTTTGCCCGTTGTTGACGAGGAGGGTAAGGTTGTCGGAATAATCACCAACAGGGACTTGCGTTACGTAGCCCCCACCAACTACGACAAGCCGGTAAAACTCTTTATGACCCCCAAGGAGAGGCTGATAACCGCCCATCCCGGTATAACCCTCGAAGAGGCTAAGGAGATTTTTGCCAAACACAAGGTGGAAAAACTCCCCATAGTGGACGAGGAGGGGAAACTTAGGGGTCTCATAACCATAAAGGACTTGGAAAAGAGGGAGAAATACCCCAACGCGGCTAAGGACGAATTCGGTAGGCTATTGGTCGGTGCGGCTGTGGGAACCGCCCCCGAAACCCTCGACAGGGTTGCCGCCTTGGTCGACGCCGGGGTTGACCTAATCGTGGTTGACACCGCTCACGG
>JALVTI010000054.1 GCA_027035985.1 Aquificales bacterium
TTCCCGGAGTGCGACCCGGTAAAGAAACGGAGGAGTATCTGGCTACCGTTATAAATCGATTGCTATTTGTTGGAGCTATATTTTTAGCGGTCATAGCAATTATTCCGGTAATTATTCAGATAAAAACCCATATCCCCTTTTACTTTGGTGGGACAACGGCTCTAATAACCGTAGGTGTCGCACTGGATACTCTGCATCGTATAGAAGGTCATATAACTATGAAAAAGTATTACAAATTCCTTTCGAGGTAAATTTATGCTTCCCTCCTGGTTGAGGTTAATAGTTGTAATTCTTTTAACCCTTTTACTCATTAATCTTTTTTTAAATTTCCCAAAAATGGTAAAAGCTCAGAAATCACTTTCCTCGGTAGCCGTTTTAACGCCCGGACAACAATACACCTGCGAGGTGGCAAAGGTTTCCGATTGCACCATTTGGTGTTACGAAATAGAAACCGCAACCCTTTTAGTGCTAAGACCAGACAACTGCCAAACTCTAAAAGGTTTAAAAAAAGGAAAAATAATCCACTTTATGGTTGAAAATCTACCTTATCACAATGATGGGTCTATACCTATCAAACTTCTTTCTTTAGATAAGAATAAATAACCTTTAAAAGTTGTTCCTTCCCCTTTTTTTCTTTAGAAGATGTTTTTATTACGTTTTTTACTCCTAACTCCTTCAGTTTTTTTAAAGTTTGATTTAACTCTTTTTGTTTGGCTTTATCCTCCTTTGTTAAAACTACGGCGTAAGGAATACCTAGATATTCCAACCACTCCAACATAGCTATATCGTCTTTTGTAGGACCGACCTTTGCATCAACAAGAACTAAAACGAGACCTATATCGTCCTTTTTTTCGTGAAAGTACCCTTCAATTAATCTTTTCCAATTTTCAACTTCCCTTTTGTCCCCCCGTGCGAAACCGTAGCCGGGTAAATCTACGAGAAAAGCTTTTATACCCTCAAAATCCCATTTGAAATAGTTAATAGCCCTCGTCCTTCCGGGGGTTTTTCCAACTTTCGCTATATCCCTACCGGTTAGGTAATTGAGTAAGGAAGACTTACCAACATTGGAACGACCTACGAAAACTATTTCTTTACGGGGTTCATTTGTCCTCGGTAAGTCCTCCAATCGATAAACACTTTTCAAAAACTCTACCGCCATAGGTTTAAAAATTTTGGTTTTATGCTTCTCCTAAAGAAGGTTCTCACCTATTTTTTAATACTCCCTCCGGGAAATATTTCCTTAATCCTAACCTTAGTCGGAATATACTTATTCCGAAAATCCTTTAAAAGGTTGGGGGTCTTTTTAACCTTCTTGGGCTTTACCATCTACCTACTTTCTACCGAAATGGTAGCCTCTTTAATAATCTCACCCTTAGAAAGGAAATTCCTACCTCCACCAGAAACGGTTAGGGACAGGTGTCAGGTAATAGTAACTTTAGGTGGAGATATAAAAAGAAATGTCCCCTTCCTGGACTTAAAAAACGATTTACATGAAGATTCCTTCAAAAGAATTGTAGCGGCTTATAAACTATACAAGGAAAAACCCAGACCTATAGTTGTAAGCGGTTATTCGGTAATAGAACAATTTTCTGAAGCAAAGGTTATGAAAAATTTTCTCGAATATTTCGGAGTTCCTTCAAAGGATATAATCCCCGAGGGGAAAAGCAGAGATACCTACGAAAATGCTCTACGGGTTAAGGATATAGTCGGCAATAAAACCTTATGCCTAATAACTTCCGCCTACCATATGGAGAGGGCTATCTATCTCTTTTCTAAAGTCGGATTTAACAGAAAACGAATTATTCCCATACCCGTTGATTATAAGGAATCCAATTCTCCCTTTTCGGTTTACAAGTTATTACCTACCCCCTACTGGTTCTATATTTCCGCCAAAGCTATAAAGGAATATGTCGGTTTAGTTTTTTACCACCTAAAGGATTGAGGTCATAGGCATTTTCCAAAAAGGGGATATTAGTTTTATTTTCATGAGTATCGAACTGGTCAAACAGTATTTCCAAAAAATGGACTTAAGAAATTCCGTTCCTTGCGGTGGTGATGTTAAAATACCCGCCGTTGTAGGTTTCATTTTCCCCGAACAGCTTAAGGAAATGCTAGAAAAAGGGGAAAACTTGTTTATTCTCGATGTTAGGGAAGAGTGCGAAACCCAAAAAATGCCCTTTAAAGCCGACGGGATTGAGATAAAGGTTATCCCCATTAGGGAATTGATGGATAGATTGGAAGAAATTCCCAAAGACAGACCGGTTATAACAGTGTGCAACTTCGCAATTAGGGCAACTATGGCTAAGATGGCACTCGACCTTGCAGGTTTTAACAACGTAAAGGTTTTAAAGGGTGGCGTCGAGCAGTGGAACGCTTTAAATAAATAACCCTTTGCATAAAAACAATTATCCTTTTAAATCCACCTTTTTATTGCTATTATCTATCTTTAACGCATGTCAAAAGGTTTTAGTCTTATAGAACTACTCTTGGTTATAGCCATTTTAGTAGTCCTTTCTTCGGTAGGAATTTATGGATATTACTCATACCAACACAAGTTGCGTGTAGAGGGGGATATTCACAGGATTTATTTAGCTCTCAAAAATATGCAAATTCGGGCAAAATTAGAAAAAAAACTTTATTGCGCCTACTTACAAGGGAATAAAACGATTTCCATAAATGCAACGGGAACCAGTTGTTCCTACGGGACAACCGTTGAAACTATAAACCTTCATACGGAGTTTAATGCAACCAACACCCCGATAATAGTGAACCAATTAGGGGTTTTTATACGATTGGGTTCTTTCTATGCGGTAAACGAGCCCAATGTAACGGTGAATTGCGTTAAAGCCTCCACCTTTAGGATATGTGAGGGACATTGGGATGAAAATCAGAAGGAATGTGTTTGCATTTACTAAAAAAGGTTTCACCATGTTGGAATTTTTGATCTCATTAATTTTGGTAACGCTAACAGCCATAGCCCTCTTTAACGGGATGGTTTTACTTCTCCATCAAAAGGTTAAAAAAACTATACAAACCCACACGGCGGATGCGGCTATCAACCTTGTAGCCTACCCGGATAAGCTAAATAATTGCTTGGAATCTTTAGGTCATAACGACCCATGTGTGGAGTTAAAAAATAATTGTGATAGTTCCATTTACTGTTCCGATTCAAATATTTGTGAAGATGTCAATAAATGTGTGGTCTGTTATACCAATCCCGAGAGCGGAAAAAAAATATATTACGGCTTTGTTTCGGATAATTTAACCAATGGAACCTATAAGGTAACCCTCTGTTGGAATTATGCGGGACAGGAGGGGAACTATACAACCGTTATCTCTATACCCGAATATTAATAGAAAACGATGAAAAAGGTTGCTGTAGTATACGGAGGGTGGTCCTCGGAAGCGGATATATCGCGTAAAAGTGGAAAATCTATAGCCTCCGCTTTGAGGCGATTGGGTTTTAATGTTCTCGAATTGGAACTAACGAGAGATATAGCAACCCGTCTTTTGGAGATAAATCCCGATTTTGTTTTCCCCGTTTTGCACGGAAAACCCGGCGAAGATGGAACATTTCAAGGAATGCTAGAAATCTTGGGAATCCCCTATGTGGGAGAAAACCACAAAGTTAGTTCCCTGTGTATGGATAAAGATTTAACCAAAAGACTTTTAAAGGAACACGGAATTAAAACTCCTCGGTGGGTTTCCGTAAAGAGAAAACCTCTAAAGGGTTTAGAAGATTGGAATATTTATCCCGCGGTGGTAAAACCCTCTGAAGGTGGTTCCAGTATTGGGTTAAATATAGTAAACGATAAATCATCTCTTATGGAAGCTGTTGGGAATTTATTGAAATTTTCTGAAAAAGCTATAGTGGAAGAATTCATTTACGGTGAGGAATATACCTGTGGTTTTGTTTCGGGAAGGGTATTTACACCTTTAAAAATAGTTCCCCAAACGGGTATCTACGATTTTAAGGCTAAATACACCAAAGGGTTAACAAATTTTTTTCCAGAAAAGGGTAGTTTGGGGGAAAAAATAAAGCAATTAACCTTAAAGGTGGTTGAAGCTTTGGAAATAGAAAACATTTGTAGGGTTGATTTTAGATATAACCCCAAAAAGGGAGAAATATATGTTTTAGAGATTAACACCATTCCCGGAATGACCGAAACTAGTTTATTACCACAAATGGCAAATATAGATGAAATAACTTTTGAGGGTCTCATAAAGTTGATTATTTCTGCAAAAGGATTTAATGTTGAGCTATCATCAAACTTTAACAATGATGGAAGGGGACAAATGGAATAGCATTTTTTTTTACCTATTAAAAGTCGTTCTATTTACATCGATATTTGCTCTAGTAATTTTTAGTCCATCTATTGTGGAAACTTTCCCTCTTTTTCAAATAAAACATTTAGAACTTAATACCAATAATCCTAAAGTGGAGCAAATTGTTAAAAGCGTAGTAGAAAAAGATTTCCACAGTAACATAGTCTTTCTGGTTTTTAACTTAGCTTTGTTCAAGGATTTTCTTCAAAAGAAGAGTAAGTTTTATATAAAAGGTGTGAATTTAGAAGGATTTTCCCCTTTTTCTGGGACTTTATCTTTAAAAATAACCCATAGAAGACCTATTGCAATAGTGAACAGTAGGTATTTCTTAAGTAAAGATCAATATTTATTTGATTTCTTAGGTGAGAGCAAGAAAAAATTTAACCTTCTTCAAATTGAAGATTTTACGGATAGCTGGCAATACGGAAAACGATATACAACTGTGGATATAAATGCGTTGGTTTTTTTTTATAAAAATTTTGATGTTCGGAAAGCTAAGGTTAATAAAGAGCTAGTATTATTGGAATCCAAAGTTAATAAATTGTTTTTAAAAAACGCAGATTTAACCCATAATCGCATAATTAATATATCTAATACCTTATTAAGGCTTAATAAATTAGTAGACGGTAAAAAAACAATTGAGCTTTTTGGAAGGAAAGCCGCTTACGTCAAAATATTTAAGGAGAGAAACAATGAATGAGATTATTAGTGTTTTGGATATAGGAAGCGGATGGATTAAGGGTTTGGCTACCGAAGTAAAAGATTTAGAAACTTTAGAATTGGATTATATAAACAATGTTAAAGTCGAATCTAAAGGAATAGAAAAGGGAAACATTATTAGGACTTCAGCGGCTCGCGCTTCTATAAAGGAAGCGATAAAGAAATTAAGTGACTTAACTTCTCAAGATTTGAGGAGTTTTTATTTATTATTAAATCATCCCAAAATTAAATTTGAAAACCTTAATGTTGGAATAGATTTGCTGGAAAAAGGAGAAGAAACCGAAGATATATTGTCTCAGGTTGAGGAAGAACATCTTGAACAATTAAAAACTTTAGTAAAAGAAAGGGCTAAAGAAAAAGGGTATGAAATAATTCATATAATTCCAAGATATTTTGTTTTAGATGGAGAGAAAAATTATGAACCCGTAGGTTTATATGCAACAAGAATAGAGGGGTATTACCACGTTATAAAGGTAAAAAGGCAAGTTATTTTAAATCTTAAAAATTTAATCCAATCTTTGGGTTATGAAGCAAAGAAGATTATATTCCCCGCTTATGTGGCATCCTTTGATGTGCTAAACGAAGATGACAGTAAAAAAAGGATACTTATTTTGGATTTGGGACATACCACTAGTGGTTTCTGCTATTTTTTTGAGAAAACACCTTATGTTTCCGGTGCACTTGATATAGGGTTGAGGGACATAATAGAAGCATTTTCTTTAAATTACAAAATTTCGCTTAAGGAAGCTCAAAAGATTTTCCAAGAAATAGGTTATTACAAATCCCAAGCTTTTTCTACAGAAACGGAAGAAGAGACAGTGCAGACCCTTCGTGATGATGGAACTCCTATAACTATTAATAAAAGCGAAATTGGCTTGGTTTTAAAAGAGGGAATAACCCAAATATTGATAGATGTTTTAAATAAATTGGGAGAAGAGGGTATAGACTTAGTCAATGAACTTGACGAAATAGTCTTAATCGGTGGCGGAGCCAATCTGAAGAATATTAAAGAGCTGGTTGAAGAACTGTTGGCGGAAGATTTAAATGTTGCCATACGGTTGGGTATGCAGAAAGACTTTTCCCATTACGAGGATATTGATATCGGTCAGTTAAGCAATCTGGATAACGAATTTGCCGCGGCAAGAGGTGCCGTTATATTGGCAAGTAGAGCTTTACAGAAAGGATTTTGGAATGAACCGGAATCTTCTAATCCGTTTGAGCTTGAAAAAGCAACAAATCCTATTTTGGATGAAGAGTTGGAAACACTAATACCAACTAATGAAGAACAGGAAAAGAAAGGCTTTTTCACCAAATTTTTAAGCTTCTTTAAAAATTTACTATCGGAGGATTGAAAAATGGATAGCTTACTAAATCCTACCGTAATAAAGGTTATAGGGGTTGGCGGTGCGGGTTGCAATGCCGTCAACCGTATGGTTCAGGATGGTATCGAAGGTGTTGAAGTTTACGCTATAAACACCGACGTCCAACATCTCGCTCTCCTGGATGTCCCCAATAAGATACAGATAGGTGAGAAGATTACCCGCGGTCTCGGGGCGGGTTCCAAACCGGAAATAGGAGAGCAGGCGGCGCTCGAAGATATAGAGAAGATAAAGGAGATTATTCAAGATGCCGATATGGTATTTATAGCTGCCGGTTTGGGAGGAGGAACGGGAACGGGTGCCGCCCCGGTAATCGCCCAAGTTGCCAAGGATATGGGTAAGCTAACGGTGGCGGTAGTTACTATGCCTTTCCGTTTTGAGGGTAAACAGAGAATGGAAATAGCCAAGAAGGGATTGGAGAGAATTAAGGAGACCACCGATGCATATATAGTTGTTCACAACCAAAGGCTGTTGGAAATGGACGTGACCAATTTAAAGCTTTCGGAGGCTTTCCGTTTGGTAGACCAAGTTTTATCCAAAGCTGTTAGGGGTATCACCAAAGTTGTTGTAGAGCCCGCCCTTATCAATATAGACTTTGCAGACGTTCAAACCGTTCTTAGGGGTGGGGGACTATCCCTTATAGGTCTGGGTAGCGCCTCCGGAGAAAATCGAATTGACGAGGCTATAGACCAAGCAATCCGTTCGCCCCTCCTTGAAGGTGAAAGCATCAGCGGAGCTTCCCGCTTAATAGTTACTTTCTGGGCTGACGAAAATATCACCCTTGCCGACTTGGATAGGGCTATGCAGAAGATTGAGGATGAACTGGCAGCCGATAACCTCGTAGTGTTCGGTGCTACTCTGGTTCCCGAAACCGATAAATTTGAGGTTACTATTATCGCTACGGGTTTTGAACAGGGGTCTTACAAACCTGTTCCGACAAAAACCGCCGGCAAGGTGGTCGAACCGGCGGAACAGGTTACCCCTTCAAATGAAACTGCTTCCCAACCCGCAATAGAAACCTCTAAGGAAAGCGTTCAGAGAATTTTAACCCGCCTCCGCCAGAGGGGGTTGGGGCGTTAACCTTTCCCCTTTATGTACCTCATCTTCGGCAAGGGGAGAAGCGGGTTAGCCGCTTCCCGCCTACTCCAATCTAAGGGCATTTTCCATATCCTTGTGGATGATAAAACCCCAAACTGGGAGCGTTTTTTAAAAGAAGTCCACGCGGTGGTTGTCTCTCCCGGTATAAAACCCATCCACAGGGTCTTTAAACTCGCAAAAGACCTCAAAAGGGAACTTATAGGTGAAACGGAACTCGCCTATAGGTTTTGGAAAGGAAAAGTTATTGCCATTACGGGGACGGACGGAAAGACCACCACCACCAGGCTCACCTATTTAATACTAAAAAGCTCCCTTTCGGGGGTATACGAGGGCGGAAATATAGGAACACCTTTTTCGGAAATAGTTTCCCAGACCCAAAGCGGTATAGCGGTATTGGAAGTCTCTTCCTTTCAGGGGTATACGCTAAAAACTTTTAGACCAAACGTAGGGGCATTTATCAGCTTTTCCGAAGACCACCTCGATTGGCACTCCGATATAAACGACTACCTAAGGGGGAAATACCGCATCTTTCGGAACCAAAAGGGGGAGGATTTTCTGCTCCTAAACGGGTCGGTGGAGGAGATAAGGAAAACCCCTTCGAGGGCGAAAAAATTCTTTTTCCTCTCGGAGGATGCCGATATAAGGATTTCCGACGGGTGGATATTTTTCAAAAATGAAAAACTCTTCGAGGTTTCCAAGCTGAAATTGAGGGGCATCCACAACGTGTGGAATGCGTCGGTCGCCGCCGTTATAGGGAGACTTTTCGGCGTTTCTATTTCCACCATTAGGGAGGTCTTATACTCTTTTAAAGGCTTGCCCCACCGCCTGGAGTATCTGGGTCGGTTCGGAGGGGTGGAGGTATACAACGACAGCAAATCGACAACCCCGCACGCTCTGCGTGCAGCTTTAAATTCCTTCGACAAAAAGGTTGTTCTGCTCTTCGGCGGCAAGGATAAGGGGGCGGACTTCTCGCATCTGGCGTCCCTCTTCAAAAAGAGGGTAAGGCTTGCAGTCGCCTTCGGCGAAAACCGCTTTAAGCTGAAAGAGCAACTAAAGGATAGCGCACCCCTCCTTTTAGAGGAAACCCTCGAGGGAGCTTTAAAAAGAGTAATTCCCCTATTGGAGGAGGGGGATATTTTGCTCCTCTCCCCCGGTAGCGCGTCCTTCGACCAATTTCAATCCTACGAGGAGAGGGGGAAAATTTTTGCCGACCTGGTAAAGGAACTTTTGGGTTAGTTTCCCCCTATTGGGGAGAATTTCCTTTTATGCAGAGTTTCCGACACAAGCTTTTCCTGTTTTCCTTTTTCGCCCTAATACTTATCATCCTTGGTTTGGTCGTATATATGCTACTTCCCTTTTGGGAGCCGATATTTTTAGCTCTCATTTCGGCGGTGGTTTTTTACCCCATCTTTAGGTTTTTCAAGAAGGTGTTTATATCCGATTTGGTGGCAACGTTTGTAACCCTCTTTGTGGTCTTCTCTATGGTTATAGTCCCCCTAACGGTTGCCGCCTTCGTCTTTGCCCAGGAGCTGACCAAACTGGTGGAACACATGAACGACTACTACCGGAGCGGGCAGTTTGAACTTTTGATAAACGACCTAAAGGGGAAACTTTACATATACCTCTACCAATTTCAGGAGAGGTATCCCTTTTTAGCCGAACTCCTAAATGAAGAGAGGATTAAGAAACTTGTAGCCAAGCTTTATTCCTATATATCGCAGTGGTTTACCAACATCACCAAGGAGGCGGTTTTCTGGCTAGCCAATACCGTTTTTTACACATTTATTTACCTCATAACCCTTTTTTTCGCCCTCTACCAGGGGGGCAAAACGCTCAAACACATAAAGGCTGTTATACCCCTCGAGGAAAAGGACAAGGAGGAGATTTTCCAAACACTATCTCACGCCATAAAGGCGGTAATCTACGGGACGGCTGGAACGGCTGTAGTGCAGTCGCTCATAGCCCTAGGTCTTTACATCTACTACGGTTTACCCTATCCCTTCTTGTGGGCTTTAATCACCGCCTTGGCGGCTTTTATACCCCCCTTTGGAACCGGTTACGTGTGGTTTCCCTTAACGGTTTACGAATTGGTCTTCGTTAACACCTTTAAAGGTCTGGTAGGGTTGGCGGTTGGTTTCCTAATAATCTCCTCGATTGACAACATAGTCCGCCCTTTGGTGATGAAGGAAAAGATAGAACTCCCCTATATAGTCCTATTCTTCTCCGTAATGGGCGGACTCTTCACCTTCGGCTTTACCGGTATATTTTTGGGTCCCACCATCTTTGCACTCTTTATAACGATGGTTGACCTCTACGAGAAAAAGTTCGTAAATACCCCCCAAGGTAAGGAGGGTTAAATTTTTTCCTTTTTAGGTTTTTTCCTTCTCTAACGAATGGGGTTAAAAGTTTTCTTTTTTCCTCTTAGAGGATGTCTACCTTCGTTTCCTTAAAGGGTGATAGAAACCAATCCCACCTTTTGGAGGATTAAGCAACCCTTG
>JALVTI010000055.1 GCA_027035985.1 Aquificales bacterium
TATGTTTCGGTTGCGCTTTTGTAGACCTCCCAAAGGAGGTTCAGCAAAAAATTCAACAATTTATATGGGAAGAACAGAGAAAAATAATTCGCCTTTATAAGGAGGGAGTGGCTTAATCCGCATACCTTGCAGAGGCTAATTTCTCTTCCTCACTTACCGGTTTCATAACGAAAACCTTATCCCCTTCGCGCACTCTTTCAACAACCTTTAACCCTATACGGGTGGGAGCCTTTGCAACCTCTATAGGTTTCCTATCTATCTGCATACTTTCCACCCTTTGGCGGACTACACCAGTCTTTTTACCTATGATGTGAATCGTATCCCCTATTCTTAACTCTCCAGTTTCGATTTTCACCTCTGCCACACCTATGCGGGGGTAATACTTCTCGACAACCCCTACGTAGACCTTCTGCTCGGTCGCCTTCGAGCGGTTTATTCCAAACGAGGGTGCCCCGAAGTAGAAACCGCTGTCCCAATCGCGGTGGTAGACCTTCGAAACCGTTTCTATAAGCTCTTTCCTAAGCTTTTCGTCGAAAGTTCCCTCGAGGAGGGCGTCCCTGGCGGTTCTGTAAGCTTTGGTAACCATATAGACGTAGTCGGGATTTTTATTCCTTCCCTCTATCTTCCAGGCGTCGGCAAAGGTTAGGTATTCGACGATATCCAATGTCATAAGGTCGGTAGCGGAAAGGATATAGTCCTCTCCGAGGATAAATTCCCTATTTCCGGCGGTGTCGTTTAAGTCCCTTATCTTCACCTCGAACTTATGCCTGCAAACCTGGTAGCACTCCCCCCTGTTTGCGGAAGTTTTAAAAATGTCGTGACTCAAGAAACACCTTCCCGAAATAGCCATACACATCGCGCCGTGGACGAAAATCTCTATCTCCAGACCGGTTTTTTCCTTTAACTCCTTGAGTTGCTTTAAATTGAGTTCCTTGGCGGGGACTATTCTCTTAACCCCTAAGTTTTTGAAGAAGTTTGCGCTCACCGAGTTGGCTATACCGGTCATTACCGACATGTGGGTCTCTATACCTCTCTCGAGGCTTTTTAGGACTACCGCCATATCCCATGCGATAACGGCATCTATTCCCGTTTCCTTTACGGCGTCCAAAACCTCTTCGACATAGGGCAAATCCTCTTCGTAAACCATCGAGTTGAGGGTTAGGTATGCCCTTACACCTCTTTCGGCGGTAAATTCCCTAATTTCTTTCAAATCCTTTAACGTGAATTTCTTTTTCAAACTCCTTTGGTTTAATTTGTCCAAACCGAAATAAATAGCCTCCGCTCCTCCCTTTACCGCGGCGGCGAGGCTCTCCCAACTGCCGGCGGGAGCGAGAATTTCGGGTTTCCTTCTTTCCATAGGTGTAAAGGGAATTAAAAAACTCTTTTGGGGTATTAGCTACGATAACCCTCATTAAGGAACCTCAACCGCATGTAAACCTTTGGAGAAAAGGGATTAAGCTATTAAAATCCATGGCAGAGGTATTTTTTGGTCTAATTCAATTAATTTCGCTGATATTTATATTTACCTTTCACAACTATATAAGGGCTTATGCGGCATACAGGATGGGTGACGATACCCCGCAAAGATTGGGATTTTTGACCTTAAATCCTTTACCCCACATAGACCCTATAGGAACTATTCTGCTTCCCGCAATTTTTATTTTTTTTAAATCCCCCCTCCTGATAGGTTGGCCCCGACCGGTTCCAATAGATTACGGAAAATTTAAAAACCGTCGGATAGCGGCACTAACATTGGCAATTGTTGGACTCCTTGCCTACTTTTTTATAGCCCTTATAGCCTACGGGTTATACGTCTTGATAAAGTTGATGCCATTTCCTTCCAACGTGACCATACCTTTGGAATCCCTTTTTCAATATATAGTTTTCATTAGCACCTTTTTTGGGTTTCTCAATTTGATACCCATTCCTCCTTTGGATATGGGAGTAATCCTTTTACTCTTATTGGGGAAGGATATCGAAGAAATAGAATCCTATGCCCTTGTAGGGGGAATATTCATTCTATTCCTATTTTTAAGCGGGGTTATAAGTTATCTCTTTACCCCTGTTTTTAACTTTCTTCAAAGTTTGTTTTAGTTCTTTTCATTGCAAAAAAAGGAAAGTTCGGCATAATTTTTCCATAAAAAGGAGGTAAAAAAATGGCAAGAAGAGGAAGAAGAAAAGGCGGTCCCAGATATAAAAAGGTAAGCCTATCCCTACCTAAAAGGCTTTATAGCATCCTAAACGGTATAGCGATGGGTGACGATAGGAAACTAAAC
>JALVTI010000056.1 GCA_027035985.1 Aquificales bacterium
TATGTTTCGGTTGCGCTTTTGTAGACCTCCCAAAGGAGGTTCAGCAAAAAATTCAACAATTTATATGGGAAGAACAGAGAAAAATAATTCGCCTTTATAAGGAGGGAGTGGCTTAATCCGCATACCTCGCAGAGGCTAATTTCTCTTCCTCACTTACCGGTTTCATAACGAAAACCTTATCCCCCTCGCGGACTCTTTCAACAACCTTTAACCCTATACGGGTGGGAGCCTTTGCAACCTCTATAGGTTTCCTGTCTATCTGCATACTTTCCACCCTTTGGCGGACTACACCGGTCTTTTTACCTATGATGTGAATCGTATCCCCTATTCTTAACTCTCCGGTTTCGATTTTCACCTCTGCCACACCTATGCGGGGGTAATACTTCTCGACAACCCCTACGTAGACCTTCTGCTCGGTCGCCTTCGAGCGGTTTATTCCAAACGAGGGCGCCCCGAAGTAGAAACCGCTGTCCCAATCGCGGTGGTAGACCTTTGAAACCGTTTCTATAAGCTCTTTCCTAAGCTTTTCGTCGAAAGTTCCCTCGAGGAGGGCGTCTCTGGCGGTTCTGTAAGCTTTGGTAACCATATAGACGTAGTCGGGATTTTTATTTCTTCCCTCTATTTTCCAGGCGTCGGCAAAGGTTAGGTATTCGACGATATCCAACGTCATGAGGTCGGTAGCGGAAAGGATATAGTCCTCTCCGAGGATAAATTCCCTATTTCCGGCGGTGTCGTTTAAGTCCCTTATCTTCACCTCGAACTTATGCCTGCAAACCTGGTAGCACTCCCCCCTGTTTGCGGAAGTTTTAAAAATGTCGTGACTCAAGAAACACCTTCCCGAAATAGCCATACACATCGCGCCGTGGACGAAAATCTCTATCTCCAGACCGGTTTTTTCCTTTAACTCCTTGAGTTGCTTTAAATTGAGTTCCTTGGCGGGGACTATTCTCTTAACCCCTAAGTTTTTGAAGAAGTTTGCGCTCACCGAGTTGGCTATACCGGTCATTACCGACATGTGGGTCTCTATACCTCTCTCGAGGCTTTTTAGGACTACCGCCATATCCCATGCGATAACGGCATCTATTCCCGTTTCCTTTACGGCGTCCAAAACCTCTTCGACATAGGGCAAATCCTCTTCGTAAACCATCGAGTTGAGGGTTAGGTATGCCCTTACACCTCTTTCGGCGGTAAATTCCCTAATTTCTTTCAAATCCTTTAACGTGAATTTCTTTTTCAAACTCCTTTGGTTTAATTTGTCCAAACCGAAATAAATAGCCTCCGCTCCTCCCTTTACCGCGGCGGCGAGGCTCTCCCAACTGCCGGCGGGAGCGAGAATTTCGGGTTTCCTTCTTTCCATAGGTGTAAAGGGAATTAAAAAACTCTTTTGGGGTATTAGCTACGATAACCCTCATTAAGGAACCTCAACCGCATGTAAACCTTTGGAGAAAAGGGATTAAGCTATTAAAATCCATGGCAGAGGTATTTTTTGGTCTAATTCAATTAATTTCGCTGATATTTATATTTACCTTTCACAACTATATAAGGGCTTATGCGGCATACAGGATGGGTGACGATACCCCGCAAAGATTGGGATTTTTGACCTTAAATCCTTTACCCCACATAGACCCTATAGGAACTATTCTGCTTCCCGCAATTTTTATTTTTTTTAAATCCCCCCTCCTGATAGGTTGGCCCCGACCGGTTCCAATAGATTACGGAAAATTTAAAAACCGTCGGATAGCGGCACTAACATTGGCAATTGTTGGACTCCTTGCCTACTTTTTTATAGCCCTTATAGCCTACGGGTTATACGTCTTGATAAAGTTGATGCCATTTCCTTCCAACGTGACCATACCTTTGGAATCCCTTTTTCAATATATAGTTTTCATTAGCACCTTTTTTGGGTTTCTCAATTTGATACCCATTCCTCCTTTGGATATGGGAGTAATCCTTTTACTCTTATTGGGGAAGGATATCGAAGAAATAGAATCCTATGCCCTTGTAGGGGGAATATTCATTCTATTCCTATTTTTAAGCGGGGTTATAAGTTATCTCTTTACCCCTGTTTTTAACTTTCTTCAAAGTTTGTTTTAGTTCTTTTCATTGCAAAAAAAGGAAAGTTCGGCATAATTTTTCCATAAAAAGGAGGTAAAAAAATGGCAAGAAGAGGAAGAAGGAAAGGCGGTCCCAGATATAAAAAGGTAAGCCTATCCCTACCTAAAAGGCTTT
>JALVTI010000057.1 GCA_027035985.1 Aquificales bacterium
CGCGGACGTCTATAATTCTCGGCATAGTTTTAGATTTTCCATAAGCCCCAACTTAACATAATTGCTGTAATGCCGAACCCCATTAGTAGGGAAGAGAAGCAGAAACTCCTCGAGGAGATAAAGGAAAGCCTCAAAAATAGGGGTTTCAAAACAACGGAAGCCCGTCAAAAGCTTATCTCCTACCTTATCGACTACGGGAGACACTTCGAAATAGAAGACCTGGTGGTGTGGATTAGGGAACGGTGTAGGGACTACAAAAACTGCCCCTCTCGCCCCACCGTTTACAGGACGGTTAAGCTCCTCGAGGAACTGGGCTATGTAAAACCGGTTCTCAAACAGGGAAACAGGACGGTTTACGAATTTTTGCCCGTTAAAGGGGAACACTACCACCTGCTGTGCCTCAGTTGCGGGAAATTGGTCGAATTCGAGGCTCCCCAAATAGGGGATATGGTTAAGGGAATAGCCCAAAGGGAGGGCTTTAAATACCTCCACCACCACCTGGAGGTCTGCGGAATCTGTCCCGAGTGCCTCCAAAAGGAGGAGAGAAAAGAGAATTAACCCTCGAGCAGTTTCAAGACGTTTTCCACCTTTTGGAGTTCCAACTTCAGTTCCTCGTAAATTTCTTTCTCCTTCTCCACAACGTGTTTGGGAGCCTTTTGGACAAAGTTGGGGTTATTGAGCTTCGCCTCCACCCTCTTGAGTTCCTTCAGGAGCTTTTCCCTCTTCTTTAGCTGTTGGGATTTAACCTCGGTAACGTTCACGACACCCTCGATGGAAACGTATACCTCCCCACCCTTTATGGGAACTACGAGGGTATTTTCCGGTCTTCCATCGGCGGGTTCAAAACTCTCGAGACGCGCCAATTTCAGAATATGGCTTTTAAATTCCTCCAAAAGGGTTTCGGTATATCTGTCCTCCGCGCGGTAGAAGGCTTTTAGCTTTTTCGTTACAGGTATGTCGAGCATATTTTTAAAGTTCCTTATGTCGGCGATAACAACCTTTACAAACTCCACCGCGCGGGCGTCTTCTTCAAATCCCTTAAAGGTTTCGGAATACTTGGGATACTCCGAGAGGGAAATAGACTTCCTATCCTTGGTGGGGAGGTAATCCCATATCTCTTCGGTTATATAAGGCATAAAGGGGTGTAGGAGTTTTAGCGCCCTGTCGAGGACATAGACGAGGGTGTTTAAAGCCGCCTCCTTGTCATCCTCCTCGCCCTTATAAACCCTGTCCTTGGAAAACTCTATATACCAGTCGCAGTATTCGTCCCAGAAGAATTGATAGAGCGCCTGCGCCGATTTGGAAAAGTCGAAATCTTTGAGACCCTCCCTAACTTTGGCAACCGTTTCGTTTAACCGGTAAAGTATCCACTTGTCTTCGGGACGGAGTGCGGTTTCGGTGGGTTCTTTAACCTCAAAGCCCTCCGGGAGGTTCATGAGGACATATCTCGAGGCGTTCCATATCTTGTTCGCAAAGTGCTTGTATCCTTCGATACGCCTCTCGTCAAACTTTATATCGCTTCCGGGAACGGTTTGCACCGCCAAACCGAAACGCAAGGCGTCGGCGCCGTACTTCGCTATAAGGTCGAGGGGGTCGACCACATTCCCTTTGGTTTTGGACATCTTTTCGCCGAATTGGTCTCTTATGAGTCCGTGGATGTATACCCTTTCGAAGGGCTCGGCGCCCATGTTGTACATGCCCATTAGAACCATACGGGCGACCCAGAAGAAGATTATGTCAAACCCGGTAACGAGCAAATCGGTGGGGTATAGGTTATATAGGTCGCTCTCCCTTATCTTTTCGGGGGTCTTCTCCATAAAGGGTTTAGGATAATCGGAAGATTTCCGTTTAATGGAAAGGGAGAAACAACCAACCTGCACGGGAGGTAAAAAAACAACTCCCAAAAATGGAGAAAAAACTTCTTTCCCCGAAAGGGGAAATTTCCAAACTCACTTTGGGGGATAAAACCGACAGAACAAACACCCGTCGGAAAGGAACAAAACCGAACCCCTTCCTGGAGGTTTGAAACCTTCCTTTTAACGGAAAATAAAGAATTCCCTCCTTCCAAAGGTAAAGAGGTTTGAAACACCCCTTGGCGGCTTTCCAATAGCTTCCCTTTTACGGTTAAAAACATAGATTTAATTTCCAAACCTAAACAGAAAGGAGGAAACGGATGGCAGTAAAAGAGGTAAAAGACATACTTCCCGACGGTTTGGGAGTGAAC
>JALVTI010000058.1 GCA_027035985.1 Aquificales bacterium
CCCTTCGGGCGGGAAGCCACATCGAGGACTGTGGACGTCCACATAACCAAAATTCGGAAAAAACTCGGAAGGTGCGGGGAATACATAAAAACCGTTAGGGGTGTGGGTTATAAGGTTTCGAACGAATGAGGATGGAATTGCTCGTTTCCTCCTTCAAAAGGTAAAGCCACTCCTTATTTACCACTTTGGGTTCGGGAAGACCTCCGAGTTCCTCCAAAAGGTGTTTTCTCTCCTTTATCAAACCCTCCAAAGTGTCACGCATTTAATTGTAAAGTTAACCTAATGGTGTTCTCTCTAAGGTTTAAAAGTGTCACGGAAAAGGGAAAGAAAACAAAACGGGACACCTTTAGGAAAAATCCCCGAAGGGGCTATTAATCCAACTTTCCAAGGTAGAGCAAAATAGCCGTTATGTGGGCGGGCGTCACGCCGTCAATCCTAGCCGCCTGCCCCACCGTTAGGGGTTTAATCTTTTTTAGCTTTTGCCTCGCCTCGGTCGAAAGCCCGGGAACCTTGTCCCAATCTATGTCGGGCGGGATTTTTACATTTTCGAGCTTTTTGAGTTTTTCGTTTAATTTCTTCTCCCTCTCGAGGTAGGGTTCGTATTTGAACTCTATTTCGAGTTCCTCCTTAACCCAATCCAACTTGGGGAGTTCTATCTGCTCTTTTAAGTCCTCCAAACGGGTATTGGGTTTCTTTAAATACTCCTTAACGGTGAGTTTCTTTTTCTCCCCGTTTAGGGTTACGACGACCTTTTCCTCCTCGTAGCGTTTTCTAAACTCCTCCAGTTCCCTAACCGCCTCCTCGAGAAGTTTGAGTTGCTCGTCGGTTAGCGTTCCCAATTCCCGCGACAGTTTTCCGAGCCTCAAAATTGCGTTGTCCTGCCTTAAGTGAAGCCTCCACTCGGCGCGGGAGGTAAAGAGCCTGTAAGGTTCGGTTACACCTTTCGTGGTGAGGTCGTCGACCATAACACCTATGTAGCTCTCGTCCCTTCTCAAAACTATTGGCTCCTTTCCGAAAGCCCTCAAAGCGGCGTTTATGCCTGCAAGTATCCCTTGACCCGCTGCCTCCTCGTAGCCGGTCGTTCCGTTGAAGTTTCCGGCGTGAAAGAGTCCTCTAACCCTCTTGGTTTCCAGGGTGGGGTATAGTTCCCTCGGGTCTACTATGTCATATTCAATAGCGTAGGCGGGTCTTATGAGCCTGACATTCTCCAAACCGGGAATGGAGCGGTACATCTCCCATTGAACCTCTTCGGGTAAAGAGGTCGATAGCCCGTTGGGGTATATCTCAATCGTGTCCCACCCCTCCGGTTCGAGGAATACCTGATGTCTCTCCTTGTCGGGGAATTTGACGATTTTGTCCTCTATTGAGGGGCAATATCGGGGTCCCACGCCTTGGATTAGACCGCCGTATAGAGCCGTTCGGTGGAGGTTTTTCCTAATAATCTCGTGGGTTTTGGGTGTCGTGTAGGTTATCCAGCAGGGCATCTGCTTTTTACCTTTGGGAAACCAATAGCTCCCCTTGGGTTCGGTCCAAAAGCTAAACTTCGGCGGGGGGTCGTCACCCGGTGCTATTTCCAAAAAGGAGAAGTCTATAGTCCTCTTGTCGAGCCTTGCGGGGGTTCCCGTTTTAAACCTAACGAGGGGAAAGCCCATTCTCTTGTAAAACTCCTCTAACCCGTTGGCGGGAGGCTCCCACATACGCCCTGCCGGCATAACCTTGTCGCCTATGTAAATTTTCCCGTTTAGGAAGGTTCCCGTTGCGACCACCACAGTTTTGGTGGGAATTTCCAAACCCAAACGGGTCTTTACCGCAACAACCTCGTTTTTGTCGTTGATAACTATATCGACAACCTCGTCCTGGTGTATCCAAAGGTTGTCCTGGTATTCCAAAACCCTTTTCATATAGGAGCGGTAGAGCTTCTTATCCGCCTGGGCTCTGGGAGACCATACCGCCTTACCCTTTTTGGTGTTTAGCATTTTGAACTGTATCCCTGTGGTGTCTATAGCCTTTGCCATCTCCCCACCGAGGGCGTCTATTTCCCTGACCACTATTCCCTTTGCCACCCCACCAATTGAGGGATTGCAGGGCATCTGACCGATAAAGTCGGCGTTTATCGTAAAGACGACAACCTTCGCACCCATTCGGGCGGCTATAAGAGCCGCCTCTATACCGGCATGCCCCGCACCTATTACAGCCACAT
>JALVTI010000059.1 GCA_027035985.1 Aquificales bacterium
AGTTTCGCCTTTCCCCCGATGAGGATGGTCGTTTTCTCCCTCAAGGGGAAATCGGTTGAAAGGACCATCTAGTGGTTGATATTAGTTTGGAAAACTTTAAAGGTGAAAAGAAGAGGAGAAAAACTTTAGTGAAGACCCATCTCTTTTTCCTTGTTAACAACCGTTTGGATGACTTTTAAAACGGCGTCGGGGTTTATCGAAATGGTATCGATACCCTCCTCGACCAGCCATGCGGCGAATTCGGGGAAGTCGGAGGGTGCCTGACCGCAAATGCCCACCTTCTTGCCATATTCCTTGGCGGTCTTTATGATGTGGTGGATAGCCCTCTTTACCGCCTCGTTTCTCTCGTCGTAAAGGTATGCAACCAATCCGCTATCCCTGTCGAGACCGAGGGTTAGCTGTGTTAGGTCGTTGGAACCTATCGAAAAGCCGTCGAAAACCTGGGCGTATTGGTCTGCCAGGAACACATTGGAAGGTAGTTCCGCCATAACATAGACCTGCAAGTCGTCCTTACCCTTTTCCATTCCGTATTCCTTCATAACCTCGAGGACTCTCTTACCCTCCTCTGGGGTGCGGCAGAAGGGTATCATCACAATTGCGTTCTTTAGACCCATCTTGTTGCGGACGCGGAGCATAGCCTTAATTTCCATTCCGAAGGCTTCCTTGAATATCCTGGAGTAATACCTCGACGCACCCCTGAAGCCGAGCATCGGGTTTTCCTCTTCCGGTTCGAAGAGCTGTCCGCCTATCAGGTTGGCGTATTCATTCGATTTGAAATCGGAGAACCTCACGATTACCGGGTTGGGGTAGAACGCTGCGGCGATTTTTGCCACACCGTAGGAGAGCTTTTTAACGTAATAGGCTATCTTATCCTCGTATCCGAAGGTTAGCTCTTCGATTTGCTCTATCAATCTTTTTAGATTAATTCTGCGGTTGTCCTTTCCAAGGGCAAGTTTATCTTTGAGTTTGCCGTTTGCAAAGGCGTAAATTGCCCTAAACTGAACCCAACCTTTGGGGTCGACCAGACCGGCATCCTTTAACTTTCTGTAAAGTTCTTTGATGTCCTCGAAGTGCAGGAGCGCCAGCGGGTGAATTTTGATGTAGTTGTTGATAATAAACTCTTCCCTCGCCAGACCGACGCCATCGACAGGCAGGTAGGCGTATCTGAAAACGGTGTTGGGGTTCGCGACGTTGACCAGTATCTTCGTTCTCTTGGGTTTTTCTATCTTGGTTAGGTCAACTTCTTCAACCTCGAAGTCGAGAATGCCGTCGTAGACGTAACCTACCTCTCCCTCCGCGCAGGAAACGGTTACCTCCTGACCGGTCTTTAGCACCTCGGTGGCGTTTCCGGTTCCCACCACCGCGGGAATGCCGAGCTCCCTCGCAACTATGGCGGCGTGGGCAGTCCTTCCACCCCTGTTGGTTACGATTGCCGCCGCCTTCTTCATTACCGGTTCCCAGTCGGGGTCGGTGATGTCGGTAACCAAAATCTCACCCGGTTGAAAGTCCTTAGCCTCCTCCAGGGAGTGGAGAACCCTAACCTTACCCGCACCTATCTTGTCGCCTACCGCTATACCCTTAACGAGGACTCTCTTTCTCCTCTCCTCCTCGGGAGTGTTCAACCTATAGACCTTAACGATGTTGGGATTTCTCCTGGAAACCACCGTCTCGGGACGGGCTTGGACTACGAAAAGCTGATTGAGCTGACCGTCCTTAGCCCACTCTATATCCATAGGGGTGTACTGACCCCTCTTCTTGGTGTAATACTCCTCTATCTTTATAGCCCAATCGGCAAGGGTGAGAATCTCCTCGTCGGTTAGGGCGAACTGTTTTTGCTCTTCGAGGGGAACGGGGACTATTTTTACCCTCTCCTCGCCTGCTCCGTAGACCATTTTCAGGTCTTTTTTGCCGAGTTTCTTCTCGATAATGGCCTGATAACCCTGCTTAAAGGTCGGTTTGAATACCAGATACTCGTCGGGAATGACGTGCCCGCCAACAATCATTTCGCCGAGACCGTAAATGGCGTTTATGAGAACCACATCCCTAAATCCGCTTTCGGTGTCGAGGGTAAACATAACGCCCGAAGCGCCCAGGTCGGAGCGCACCATCTTCTGAACCGCTATCGCCAGGGCGACCTTAAAGTGGTCAAAACCGAACTTTTCCCTGTAGGCTATAGCCCTTGCCGTAAAGAGGGAGGCGAAAGCCTTTTTGACGTGGACGAGCAGGGAAGATGCACCGACGACGTTTAGATAGGTCTCCTGCTGACCGGCGAAGGAGGCGTCGGGGAGGTCTTCTGCGGTGGAGGAGGAGCGAACCGCCACGTCCACATTCTCCATTCCGTATTTTTGACCCAATTCGTAGTAAAACTTCCTAATTTCCTCTTCGAGGTCTTCGGGAAATTCGCCGCTCTTTATGAGTTCCCTTATCCTGAAAGCCCTCCTCTCGAGGTCTTCTATATCGTTTATATCCACCCCCTCGAGTTCCTTCTTAATCTTCTCCCTGAGGTTGTTGTAGTCGATGTAATACCAATAGGCGTTTGCCGTTATGGCGAAGCCGTCGGGTATCTGAACCCCCAAGGGGGTGAGAGCCTTTATCATCTCTCCGAGGGACGCCGCCTTACCGCCGACGAGGGGGATGTCCTCTATACCGACATCCTTAAACCACAGGACGTAAGCCTTGGATTTATTCACGGTAGCCATTACAAACCTCCGCCAAGGGTTTCAATTTTAAAGGTGGGAAGGTATAAGAGACCGCTTGCTAAACGCACTTCAAAAGCCCCAAAAGGGGTGGGGATAAACAGCTCCATAGCCTTTTAGCGGAAAGATTTTATCCGAATTGTTAAGAAATTGTTAAGCAAACCCCCTTCAGGGATAAATTAAAGACCCATGGGCGAAAGGTTAAAGCTTGTTGTTCCCGCCTCTACCTCCAACCTCGGGGCGGGGTTCGATACCTTCGGCTTAGCTCTTACCCTCTACAACACCTTTGAAATCGAGGAGAGCAATGCTTTCGAGGTGGAGGTATACGGGGAGGGGGCGGACAACCTCCCCACCGATATAAACAACCTCTTCTTGCGAACCTACATAAGGGCTTGCCAGGAGCTAGGGGTTGAGGATAGACCGATAAGGGTGGTTCAAAAAAACGGTATACCCCTCGGTAGGGGTTTGGGTAGCTCGGCAACCGCCATACTGGGCGGAATACTGACCGCCGCAGAACTAAACGGTTTAAAACTGTCCCCCAAAGAGGTTTTGGAAATAGCCTTTGTCTTCGAAAGTCACCCCGACAACTTGGTTCCCGCTTTGGTGGGAGGATTTACCATCTCCGCAACGGAGGAGGGGAGTAAAGAAGTCTACTTCGAGAGGTTGGAATTTCCCGAGGAGCTCCAAATATTGGTCTTGATTCCGGAATTTGAGATACTCACCGAGGAGGCGAGGGCGGTTCTACCCGCCATGGTTTCGCTAAAGGATGCCGTGTTCAACATTCAGAGGGCTTCGCTGTTGGTAGCCGCCCTCGTTAGGAAGGATTTTGACCTCCTCCGCGTTGCGGTTGAGGATAAACTCCACCAACCCTTTAGGGGGAAATTGCTCCACGGTTTTGAACCCTTTAAGGAAGAGGCTTACAAGATGGGAGCCGACGCCGTTTTCATAAGCGGTAGCGGTTCGACGATAGGGGTATTCACCCGAAAAAATGCCGACGAGATTGGGCGTTTCGGCGTGGAGATGTATAAGAAAATGGGTATCCCCGCCCGCTACGAGATTTTGGAGGCGGACAAGGAGGGCGCCCGCTGGGCGAAAATCTAAACCAAGGTCTTCGCCAACTCTATCATCTTTTTGACGTGGGCGGCGGACTTTTGGAGCTCCCTAAGCTCGCGGGCGTTGAGGGTGACGAGCTCGTAGTCCTCTATTCCCTTTCTTCCCAACATTACCGGAAGACCCACGCAGACGTCCTCGAAACCGAACCAGTCGGCGACCTCACCCTCCACGTAAACGGAGGCGGGTAAGATTCGGTGCAGGTCTTTAACGATACTCTCGAGCATAACCACAACCGATGCGGCGGGGGCGGAATAGGCACTCGTTCCCATATAGGAGACGATAATTCCGCCACCCTTTTTGGTCTTCTCGACGATATCCTCTATATCCCTTTTACCGAAAAGGAAACGTATATTGGTGTTCCCTATAAAGGTCTTGGAGAGAACCGGCACCATGGTGTCGCCGTGGGTTCCCAAAACGAGGGCTTTAATATCCTTAATGGAAACCTTGTTAAGCTCGTTTTCCGCCTTTTTGTAGAGAACTTCCTTCATACGGGCGGTGTCGAGGACGCCCGCCATTCCCATAACCCGTTCCTTGGGAAATTCGGTAAACTTCAGGGTCATGTAGGTTAAAACATCGACGGGGTTGGAGACTACTATAACTATTGCGTTGGGCGCGTAAAGCTTTATCTGCTCCGAAAAGTACTTTATAAGGTCGAGGTTAACCTTAAGGAGGTCTTCCCTGCTCATGCCGGGACGGCGGGGAACCCCGGCGGTAATCACAACTATATCGCTGTCCGATAGCTTCTCCCAACCCTCCTCGTTGTAGGATACCCCCTCAACCTTTATGTCGTGCCCGAGGAGGTAAACCATTTCGTTGATGTCGTAGGCTATACCCTTAGCTTTGTGAATTCCCTCTTTAGCCCTTCCAAAAATATAGATATCGCCCAATCCTTTTATTGCGGTGTAGTAAGCGACATTTTCTCCAACTTTTCCGCTACCTATTACAGATATTTTTGGTTTCTTTAACATTACCTTGCTATTTTAAAACCAAAAAGAATCCCCCCTTCGGGGGCTTTAAAAATTAATTGGTTCTATTTAATATATAATAAACAAAATCCTCTAAAAGTTTTGTTTTTTCGGGCTTGTTTAAAGCTCTTATTTGCTGAATAGCCATAGATGCGAAGGTTTTTGCAATTTCTTTCGCCCCTTCTTCTCCAAATTCCTCGTAAAAACCCTCTTTATCCAAGATATCATCCACTATTTGGAATAGAATTCCTATTTTTTCACCTATATCGGACATTAATTTTAATTCCCCTTCGGTGATATTACCCAGCATGGCACCCGACACGAGGGAAGCCTCTATTAAAGCCGCCGTTTTGTATTTGGCTATCTCCTCCAGGTCGCCAATCTTTCGAATATCCATAACTTGACCTTTAACCATACCCTCTATTCCCGCTTTGCGGGCTATAAGATTGGAGATATCCAACAA
The DNA here is from genome assembly GCA_027035985.1 of Aquificales bacterium. Classification (GTDB taxonomy): domain Bacteria; phylum Aquificota; class Aquificia; order Aquificales; family QOAS01; genus QOAS01. The sequence continues at coordinate 5,238 of JALVTI010000059.1, forward strand.
TTTTCCCGCCGAAACGTTCTTATACAAGTCTTTTTTGGTCAAAACTTGGAAGGCATGGGTGAGCAGTGCATCTCCCGCCAAAATAGCTAAATCTTCACCGCATTTTTTATGGCAGGAAGGCTGTCCCCTTCTCAGGTCATCGTTATCCATAGCGGGTAAATCGTCGTGTATTAAAGAATAGTTGTGTATAAACTCTATAGCCGTTCCAACAGTAATGGCATCTTCGGGATGTCCCCCGGTAATGTATGCCCCCATCGCCACTAGAGCCGGTCTGATACGTTTACCCCCCATTTTGGGGTAGTAAATCATTGCCTCGTATAGGATTTTGGGTTCAAAGGGCTTTAAAAGTTCGTCTATTTTTGAATCCACTCTTTGACGGATTGCCTCCAAAAACTTTTCAAGGGACGACATAAAAAAGAATTATTCCACCCGCAGGTGTAAATGGAAGGGTTTACATACCCATAAAGGTTTATTCCTCTTCCTCTTTTCCACCCTTAATAATTTCGGTGATTTTTACAATAGAAACCGCCTTGGGAACCTTAACTAAACCTCTCTCCTCCTGCGGGAGGTTTTGAAGCTGTTTTTCTATAAACTCCAACAGCTGTTCTATCTGCTTTTGCATCTCCTCCATCTGTTCCTTCATGCGGAGGATTATCTCCACCCCCGCGAGGTTTACTCCCAACTCCCTCGTAAGGGTTAGGATAAATTCGAGTCTCTCGAGGTCTTCGTCGGTATAAAGGCGGTTGTTGCCCGCAGTCCTCTGGGGCTTTATGAGCCCCTCACGCTCGTAGAGCCTCAGCGTCTGCGGATGGATGTTGTACATGCGAGCAACCATACCAATCGTGTAGAAACCTTTTCTCTTCCTCACCATGGTTTAAACCTCCCTCCTCCTAACCCTCTCCGGTTTGGGAAGCTCCTCCTGAAGCTCCTCGAGGAGCTCCCTTATCCTCTTCTCCTTACCGGTAAGTTTTGCGAGCCAACCGAAGGAGGGAACATCTATGTGAAACCTCACCACGAGGTCACCTTTTCCTCCCCCCCTCAAACGGGGCATTCCCTTTTCTTCAACCCTTACGGTGTCGTTCTCCTTAGTTCCCTCGGGGATTTTAACTTTCACCCTATCCCCGTCGAGGGTGGGAACCTCCACCTCTCCGCCCAAAACCGCTTCGGGATAGGTGATATTTACGTCCACGTAGAGGTTGTCTCCCCTCCTTTCGAATATCGGGTGGGGTTCGACCTTTGTTATTATGTAGAGGTCTCCCGGTTCACCCCCAAACCTCCCCTCGTGTCCCTTACCCTCCACTTTGAGCTTTGTCCCGTTGTCGACACCGGGGGGAATTCTCACCTTCACCTCTTCGTGCTTTATAACGAAGCCGGAACCCCCGCACTCGGGACAGGCTTCCGCTATAACCCCCGCTCCCCTACAGGTGGGACAGGTTTCCTCCACGACCATAAAGGGGGTTTGGTAAACCACCCTACCGCTCCCGCCGCACTGGGGACAGGTGCGCTCGTTCGCCGTTCCCCTGCCCCCGCATTTGGGACAGCGAACCCTCCGGTCGACCGGGATAGTTAGCACCGTTCCCTTATAGGCGTCCTCGAGGGATACGGTTACGGTGTGGTAGATATCCTCCCCCCTTTCGGGCTGGCGGTAGGCGCGGCGGCGCGACCTCCTCCTTCCGCCGAAGGCGGCTTCCTCGAAAATTCTTTCAAAGATATTTCCACCCAAAATCTCCCTAAAGAGGTCTTCAAACCCGCCGAAGGCGGCGAATTCCCCCTCCGAGGCGCCTCCCTGGGGAGGGGTGGCGGTCTCAAAGGCGGCGTGTCCGTATCGGTCGTAGAGCTTACGCTTTTCCGGGTCGGAGAGCACCTGATAGGCTTCGTTAATCTCCTTAAACTTCTCCTCACACTCCGGTTTCTTGCAGATGTCGGGATGGTATTTCCGTGCCAATTTGCGGTATGCTTTCTTTATCTCTTCCTGTGTGGCGTTTCTGGGAACTCCCAATATCTCGTAATAGTCCTTTTTGACCGCCATATCTAACTATTTAAATTTAATAGGAATACTATAAAGGTTTTGATAAAAGTAATATAAATTTAGTTCCTGCGAGTGGTGTAGAAAAGGAGAAGAAACCTTAAGGGGTATCGTTTCCTTCCAAATCCTCAACGGTTAGATATTTCCCCTTCTCCCTTATGTAGTCAATAAGTTTTTTATACACCGGATGGGAACTTAAGGTTTTAGCGTCCCCTACAAGGATGAGTTTTCTCTTAGCCCTCGTAATGGCTACGTTTAACCTCCTCAAATCCTCCAAGAAGCCTATTTCCTCGTCGGGATTGCTCCTCACTAAGGAAATGATGATTACCTCCTTCTCCCTGCCTTGGAAGCCGTCGACCGTTTTGACCTCCACGTCTGGGATGAGTCCCTTTAAATAATCCTCGTGGTCCTTGTAGGGGGTAATAACCCCTATATCCTCCGGTCGGATTCCCATCTCTTTTAGTTCCTCGACCAGTTTCTTAACCAGTTTTCCCTCCTCGGGGTTGTATTTGGAGAAGCTCCCCCTACGGGATTTCTCGGCAAATTTCCCCAAGGTATCTATAAAAACTATAGGTGTATCGTCCAGGGCGGGGTTTTCGCTCCTTTTAGCCGCTATGTCGGAGAGTTTAATGTTTTTGACACCCTCGTGGGAGATTAAACCACCTCCGTAAAACTTCTCCGAGGGGAATTCCTTTATAAGTTCGTTCATCCTGTATTGGATTCGGAGCATATAGACCGCTTCGGGGTAGAGTTCGGTAAATCGTTCGAACATGGTGTAGGATAGCGGTTTCGCGTCGGGGTGCAGGACGGTGGGGGGTAACTGTTTGTGGTCTCCCGCCATTATCACCTTTTTAGCCTTTATAAGCGGTATGAGTGCCGACGGTTCGGTAGCCTGGGAAGCCTCGTCCAAGACCAAAACCCCGAAGGTTCGGTTTTCCAAAAATTCGCTTCCGGAGGTAGAGTTCGTAGCCAACACCACTTGGGAGTTGGAAAGAACCTTATCCACTATTCGAGTTTCTATTTTCTTTCTCTCCTCTATGAGTTTTTTAATCTCCTCCTGAAGTTCGAGCCACTTTGCCATCGACTTTAGTTTGGAGAGCTTTATCCCCCTCGTCTTTCTGTTTTGGCGGGCGAGCTCCATTATCTGCTTGTCGGAAAGCCCCCTCCTCCACTGGGGTGTCGGCTTTAGGTAGTTGGCTTGTTGCGCCTCTATCTCGTCTATCTTCCTCTCGATTTCCTTTACCCTTTCGTAGTCGGGGTCGTTTTGGACTTTGTAGTCGAGGGTGTGCTCTATGAGTTCTTTCGAGACCCTCGCCGGGTGCCCTATGCGGACGACATCTATACCCCTCTTAATGAGGCGCTCCATCAGGTTGTCGACGGCGGTGTTGCTGTCGGCTGTTGCCAGAACTTGCTCCTTTTTATTCTTAACCAGCTGTTCGATAACCTCCACGAGGGTGGTCGTCTTTCCCGTTCCCGGGGGTCCGTGTATCAGAAAGAGCGGCTCGCTACCCAAAGCCCTCCTTACCGCCTCTATCTGGTATTCGTTTAAGTTCCCGTTAAAGGGTTTTATCTCCTCTTCCCTCACCTTTAGGAGGTCTTTACCCTTTCCGAGAATAACCTCCTCGGGGTATTCGGTCTTTCCCTCCTCGAAGCGGGTCAGGGCGGCGTTCATCCTCTTAAAGGTGATGTCGTTGACAAAGAGGTCGACCCTCCAGTAGCCCCTGGTGAGGTCGGGCGGCGGGTCGGAGAAGGCTATATCGAGGTATCTCTTACCCTTTTCGTAAACCGTTCCTTCGACTCCCTCTTTGAGGGGATTGGTTCGGCTCACCAAAACCACATCCCCGACCTTTATCTGGTGGTTTTCCGGCATATCGGGGCGACCGAAGCGGTAGACCTTATAACCGCCAACTATCTCCCCTTTGTAGGAGGCTTTCAGTCCCAGGATTGCCCTTCCCCTCTGCTCCCTCTCTTTACCGGTCAGGAGCTTTATCTCCCTTATGTGGAACTCCTTTTCCGCCTCCCTTTCTAACTCTATGAGGTTTTTGAAGTATTCGCCATACTCTTTACGGTCTTTGAAAACCTTTTTAAACTCCATCGGAAGGCTAACAAATTGTATTTCCTCAAGGGGGATTTTCTGATTTCGGTTACCTCCGGAGGGGTATCTTCGAACCGTTGCCCCCCAAGGGTGTGCGGA
>JALVTI010000060.1 GCA_027035985.1 Aquificales bacterium
CCGTGGAGGAGATACTGCATTTCGATGGGCGGGATATAGAGGTCTTTTTCGAGCTCCTCCGACTGCAGAAAACCGAAACCGGCGGGATAGGCTATTACGGTTCCGACAATACGCTTCTTCTCCTCCTTCTTCTTCTCCTCTTTGGAGGGACATATGTAGCGCCCCTTCCTAACGGCAACCTTGCCGGCTTTCAGAAGTTTTTTAAGCTCCTTTTTTAGAGCTTTTTTCTCCTTTTTCGTCAAACCGAAATGTTTTGCTATCTCCGTAAATGAGGGCGGTTTTTTCGCGTTACATATATACTTCAGGAGTTCCTTCTCCGAAGGGACTCTTTTTCCATCTTCCATAGTGTTTATTGAAATTAATCCCAAACCGTTGGTATCACAAAAAAACCTTTACCTTTTATGGTTTTTAGCACCCACCTACCCTTTGCGGGAAACGCTAAGATTTAAACCCATAATGAGAAAGCTATCCAAAAAGGTGATAAAGGAGGCGGCTATCGAACTCATCAAGGAAAAAGGTCTTAAGGAATTCACCGCTCGAAACTTGGGCAATAAATTGGGGGTGACCGACGCCGCGATTTTCAAATACTTTCCCACTTTGAGAAACCTCTTCGAGGAGCTTCTGCTCGACTTTATCGCCGAGTGCAAACAATCCTTTAGCTCCATAGTCCACAGCGACCTTTCGGCGGAGGAAAAGCTCAAAAAACTTTTGGAGGCTTACGAAACCAAATTTCTCGAAACCAACGGTGCGATGCCCCTACTTTGCTTCGAAATACCCCGGATGAACGATGTCGGACTGAGGGAACTCATTAAGGAGTATTGGGATTTCTACCTCGAAAAGGTAGGGGAAATTATCGACCAGGGCAAGAGGGAGGGAAGCTTTAGGGAGGACGTAGACCCCAAAACGGTGGGTCTGATGATAACCGGTTATTACATCTCAAAGGCGCTCCGAAACCTCGTAACCGGCGAGCCGATAGAGGAGGACTTTTCCCGAAAAATCGGTGACATAATCCTAAAAGGGATAAAGAAATAGTCACCTCTTCCACTCGAGGCGGTATTTATCCCTTGGATAAAACCTGTATAGGTTCCCTTCCTTTACCACTATCCCCCTGTCGGTTTCGACGAACAGAACCTCCTCGTCGAGGAGTTCATAACACAAGTCCCTTTCGAGGGTCTCCCCCTCACCCTCCCCCACAAAGCGGGGAACGCAAATTTTGACCTTCCCTTCGGGGGTGTAGAGCCAACTGCCACCTTTACACGCCGAGAGGACTTTCCCATACCTCTCACCCAAAAGGGTCTGAAGGTAGTCGAGAACACCCATAGGGGGAAAATTTTTTCTATACCCTATAGAGGTTTATGGAGTTCACCAAGTGCCAGGGTGCGGGAAACGACTTTATTTTGATAGACAACCGCGACGGGAAGGTAGATAAAAAGCTCCAAGAGCTGGGCGTCGATATTGAGACCTTCGTCAGAAAGCTGTGCGCATTCCACACCGGTGTGGGTGCCGACGGTCTTATCCTTATAGAGGAACCGGAAAATCCGGAAAACGACTTTAAGTGGAGGTTTTACAACAGCGACGGGTCGGTCGCCGAGATGTGCGGAAACGGCTCGAGGTGCGCCGTGCGCTTCGCCTACGAGAAGGGTATCGCCAAAAAGGAGCATGTCAAATTCGAAACCCTCGCAGGGGTGATAGAGGCTTGGATTAAAGAGAACGGCAGGGTGGTAAAGGTTCAACTAACAAAACCCTTCGGGCTGAAAACCGACTTTAAAATTCCCCTATCGGATATCGAGGTGGATGGCAACTTCCTCAATACGGGTGTCCCCCACGTGGTGGTCCACCGCGAGGATTTGGAAGATTTCGATGTGGTCAAATACGGAAGGGAGATTAGATACCACGAGATGTTCGCCCCCGCGGGGACAAATGTAAACTTTATAAAACCCCTTTCGGAGGACACCATAAGGATAAGAACCTACGAGAGGGGAGTCGAAAACGAAACCCTCGCCTGCGGAACCGGTTCGACCGCTGCCGCCATAATCGCCTACCTAAAGGGTTTGGTTAAGAAAAAACCGGTCAAGGTGATAACCAAAGGTGGGGAGGTCTTGGTTATAGACTTCGACGACAACCTCGAGAGGGTCTACCTGGAGGGTAAGGTTTACAAAGTATTTGACGGAAATTTGACGTTTGAGATTTTCGAATGAAAAAAGAGCCCGCCGCGAAGCGGCGGGGATAGGAATTACCTCAAATCTCCGTATTCCACTTTCTTTTCCTGAACGTCTATAACCGCAAAGTAACCCTCGCACATGGGACCCGGGTTTACAACGAGGGTGTCGCCTATCTTTTCGTAACCCCTTCCCGCCAAGCCTACAATCGCTATTTCGGGGTTGAAGGTCTTAATCAGGGTGTTGGATATGGCGCTTCCGTGGTGCTTGCCGTCGGGGCAAACGTCCACCTTCTGACCTATCGGCGGGTGGTGTAGAACTATCAGCTTACGTTTGGGTTTCATTTCGTACATAAACTTGAGGACGTATTCCGCATACCATCTCGGGTATTTGACGATAAAGTCCTCTTCGAAAATGGTTTCGTTTAGCTTTCCGCCCAATCCGAAGACCACAAACTCGCTACCCCAATTGGCGAAGGTCTCGTGAACACCCCTTAGGTTGGGATAGACGTCCTCCATTTGAGCCAAAGCCCTCAGATAAACCTTTAGGGGTGCGTCGTTTTTTCCGGGAACTATGTAGGTTTTTATTCCGGTTTCACCCAAAGTTTTGAAAAATTCGTTCAAAACCCTTATTTGGTGTTCTTCAACCTCGTGAAGTATCTCCCTTCTGGGCGGTCTTCCCATTAGGGTAGCCGATTTATACTCCTCTTCCAGTTTCGTTCCCTTTAGAACGGAACCGGCAAATACTATTGCATCAGGTTGAATTTCCTTAACGATACTCTTAAAGTTGGGTAAAAATTCGAAAGCTTCTCTAAAATCCCTTATTGCAAGGATTTTTCTCTTCATCACTCTCCCCTCCTAAGGTTGAAAATTAGGCTCAAACCTCAAAAAGTCAAATTCGGACAGGTAACTTTATACGGTTTCAATGCTTTTATAAAACCTTTTATAGGTAAATGTTGAACAAACCTGATATGGGGATTTAGTTGGATAGACCTTCACCTGGAATTATTTTGAACCCAACCATCTGTAGTGGTGAAAACTTTTTTTCCAAAAACGGGTGAAAATAGGTGCCTTTCCGTAGGAGGGAGCAAACGACAATATTCCTCTATGAGGAAAGAGAGACTTTTCACACCGGGACCGGTTCAAATACCCGATAGGGTTCTCAAGGTTTTGGGGGAGCAAATTATCCACCACCGCACGCCCGAGTTTAAGGAGATATTTCTCTACACCCGCGAGCTCTTTAAGAGGGTGGTCGACAGCCCCAGTGAAAACTTCGTCTACTTCGCCTCAAGCGGAACGGGTGCCATGGAGGCGGCGGTTATAAACTTCTTCAAACCGGGCGAAAAGGTGGTGGTGGTAAACGCCGGAAAATTCGGCGAGCGCTGGGGGCAAATAGCCCGCACCTACGGACTGGAGGTTGTCGAGCTAAAATACGAGTGGGGTAAGTCGGTAGATATAGACCAACTGGAGGATACCCTAAACAAAAACCCCGACGCAAAGGGTGTCCTATTCCAGATTTCCGAAACCTCTACGGGTGCTTACCACGATTACAAAGCGATTGGTAGGATTTGCAAAGATAGGGATACCCTCGTTGTGGCGGATGCCATTACCGCTTTGGGCGTCTACAACATAAAACCCCAAGAGGAGGGGGTGGATATCCTCATAGGCGGTTCCCAAAAGGCGTTGATGCTACCGCCCGGTCTGTCGGTTATCTGGTTCTCCGAAAGGGCGGCTGAGCGCCTCGGAGGTATGCCCAAATATTACTTCGACGTGGCAAAGGAAATCAAAAAGCAAAGGGAGGGAACTACCGCCTACACCCCCGCCGTAAGCCTAATACTGGGTCTTAGGGAGAGCCTCGAAATGCTCCTCGAAGAGGGAATGGAAAATGTCGAAAAACGCCACCGCCTTATGAGCGAGGCAACCCGTAGGGCGGTCGAAGCCCTCGGCTTTGAGGTACTCCCCGAAAATCCCGCTATCTCGGTGATCGCCGTCTTGAGCGACGAAGCCGAGGCGCTCCGCAAGGCTATGCTAAAGCGCGGTATCCGCACCGCCGGAGGTCAAGACCACCTAAAGGGTAAACTCTTCAGAATATCCCACATGGGTTATTTGGACGCCTTAGACCACCTTTCGGCAATAGGCGCTTTGGAACTCGCAATGGTCGAGGTTTACGGAAAGACAGACCATTTGGGGGTTGGAGTTAAAGCTTTCCAAGAAAGGATTTTGGGGGGTTAACTTTTTTCCTTCAGGTTGTTTTTTTTCTTTTTACTTAGAACATAAGCGATAACCTTAGCCACCGCTTTATAGAACTTTTCCGGAATTTCGTCGCCCACCTCGACCGATTGATACAAAACCCGCGCAAGGGGAGGGTCTCTGTAAATCTCTACATTGTGCTTTCTTGCTATCTCGATAATTCTTTGAGCCAAATGGTCTACACCCTTTGCTATTACTTTGGGAGCCCTATCCCTATCTATGTCGTATTTGAGGGCAACCGCGTAGTGGGTAGGGTTGGTTACCACAACGGTAGCTTTGGGAACCTCTTGAAGCATACGGCGGGTCATAACCTGACGCATTCTCTTTCGAATCTCCCTTTTTACTTCGGGGTTACCTTCGGTCTGTTTGAATTCTTCCTTTAATTCCTCTTTTGACATCCTTAAATCCTGCAACCACTTCCACCTCTTGTAGGAATAATCGATGACGGCTATAACCGCCCCCGTCGCGATTATGTAAGCGGAAAGGGTTAAAACCAAATTGAAAAAAACTTTTAATCCTTCTTCCAAAGGTAATTTATAAAGACTCAAAATCTCCGCTAAATGGGCTTTAACAAAAAAATAGGAAACCCCTATTATTACGGTTATTTTTATTAGGTTTTTGATTAATTCAAAAAGACTATTCAAGGAGAAGAAAATATTTTTTATACCTTGAATGGGGTTCAATCTCTCCCACTTAAGTTGGAGGGGTTTTAGGGAAAAAATTATCCCAAACTGGACTATATTTGCGACTATAGCTACAACTAAGGTGAGAACCAATGCAAGAATAACCCATAAAAGGACATATTTAATATTTTCAACCCAAAAAAGGAGAATATCCCCGCTGTCCAATCTGTAAGGGGAAATAAATTTTTCAACGGCATTAAAAACCCCAAATAGGATTTCTCCAAAAATCTTTTCCCCTAAAAAAATTAACAGAAGAAAACCCACCAGAAGAACCGCAACGGCATTAACTTCCGGACTTTTTGCTACATTTCCTTCCTCTTTTGCCTTTTGTATCCGCCTTGGGGTTGGTTTTTCCGTTTTACCTTCTTGTGCCATGGATTAATTTTCCTTTTGGGGATTAAAGTTTTCTCCCCTTCGGGTTTGTTTTTGGAAAATATAGTCGATTAGGCGGTTTAAAACACCTCCTACATAATCCACCTTCTTGCGGTAATCGAAATTTTTGAAGTTCAAACTTAACATAGCGAGATAGATTTCTTCCAAGATTTCCCTAACCTTTAAGGCGAAATCTATATTGTCTTTTATCATTTCCTCCACCGCTTTGCGGAGCAATTCGCCGGCGGCATCCATCAAACCGGTAACATACGCCTCTTCGGGAATACCCAACTCCTCATGGGTGGGAATTCTTCCCTCTTTAAGGTAGTGATAAACGACTTCCGCCTCCACATATTCCTGCATAGGAATAAATGCGTTGTTGTAATACTGTGGATAGTGTTTGGTAACTTCCTCAAAGAGTTGCTTAACCAATTGACGATTTTCTTGAATGTATTTTTCCGCCTCTTCCCAATCGTCCCTTATTAGGGAGTAAATAATAGTTTTCGAGTTTTTGTTAATAGTTCTTCCCAATTGAAGGAGTTCATCCCTTTTGTCCTCTAAGGTTCTGAAGGTTTGCTTTAACCTCTCTATGTAGTCTTTGTTTAGATACTTCCATTCCTTCATAGGTGATAGATTGTCGTCGGAACTTTGAAAGTTGAAAAGATATTTTCCGTCCTAATGGGGATTTCTAGAAAAAAATATGAGAAAGGGGTAAGGGAATTAACCCTGTTTTTCCTTCATGCGTTCACCGACGATTTGCTCTTGGATATTTTTGGGAACCTCGTCGTAGTGGGAGAAGGTCATTTGGAAAGTTCCCCTACCTTGAGTTAGAGACCTCAAGGTGGTGGCGTAACCGAACATTTCCGCCAGGGGAACGTGAGCCTTTATGGTGACGATTTGACCTTTCTTTTCGGTTCCGAGGATTTTACCCCTTCTGGAGTTGAGGTCTCCGATAACCGCACCCATATACTCTTCGGGAACCTCGACCTCGACCTCCATTATGGGTTCGAGCAACACCGGTTGGGCTTTCTTAAACGCCTCTTTGAAAGCCATTTGGGCGGCTATTTGGAATGCGATATCGGAGGAGTCAACCTCGTGGTAGGAACCGTTGTGAAGCCTTACTTTAACGTCGACAACGGGATAACCCGCTATAACACCGCTTTCGAGCACCTGCCTGATACCCTTTTCAACGGAAGGTATGAATTCCTTCGGAATGATACCACCGACAATGGCGTCCTCGAATTCGAAGCCCTTACCCCTGGGTAGCGGTTCGAGGTCGATAACGACGTGACCGTATTGACCCCTACCACCGGACTGCCTGATGTATTTACCCTCGACGTTCTTAACGGGCACCTTGATGGTCTCCCTGTAGGCGACTTGGGGTTTACCCATGGTCACGTCGATGTTGTATTCCCTCTTCATACGGTCGACCATAATCTCGAGGTGGAGTTCACCCATTCCGTGGATTAGGGTTTGCCCGGTTTCGGGGTCGACGGTTGCCTTAAAGGTGGGGTCTTCCTTCATAAGCTTGTTGAGAACCTCGGACAGTTTCTCCTGGTCTTTCTTGGTTTTGGGCTCGATAGCCATGGAGATAACGGGTTCGGGGAATTCGAGCTTTTCCAAAACCACGGGATGCTTCTCGTCGGAGAGGGTATCACCGGTAGCGGCGTCGAGACCCACAACGGCAACTATATCACCGGCGTTGACCTCGGGAACCTCCGACCTGTGGTTTGCGTGCATGAGATAGAACCTTGCGAGCCTTTCCTTTTTGTCCCTGGTGGCGTTGTAGACGTAGGTTCCCGATTTGGCGTGTCCGGAGAATACCCTGATGTAGGTGAGCTGTCCCGCGTAGGGGTCTGCCATTATCTTGAAGACGTATGCGACGAAAGGTTCGTCGTCGAGGGGTTTTATAAGAACCTCTTCGCCGGTTTTGGGATTGATACCCTTGATGGGGGGTAGGTCTATCGGCGAAGGTAGGTAGTCCACAACCGCGTCGAGCAGGGGCTGAACACCCTTGTTTTTGAACGCCGAACCGCAGAGAACGGGCACGAGCTGTCTGTTTATGGTAGCCTTACGCAGAGCCTTTTTGAGCTCCTCGTTGGAAATCTCTTCACCCTCGAGGTATTTCTCCATTAGCTCTTCATCGGTTTCGACGATAGCCTCTATCATCTTTTCGCGCCACTCTTCGGCCATTTCCCTGAGTTCGGGACGGATTTCCCTGTATTCGTATTTCGCACCGAGGGTTTCTTCGAGCCAAATAATTTCCTTCATTTCGAAGAGGTCGATAACACCCTCGAATGCGTCCTCGGCGCCGACGGGCAACTGAATGGCGACCGGTTTTATCGTCAGTTTCTTCTCGACCTCCTCCAATACCCTGAAGAAGTCGGCACCGAGACGGTCCATCTTGTTGATGAAGATGATTCTCGGCTTTTCGAACTTGTCAGCCCAACGCCAGTTTGCTTCCGACTGGGGCTGAACTCCTTCGACCGCGGAGAGGATGAAGACTATTCCGTCGAGAACCTTCATAGAACGGACAACTTCGACCGCGAAGTCGACGTGACCCGGGGTGTCGATGATGTTTATCTGATAGCGGATACCGTCCTTATCCCAGTAGGTTGCGGTGGTTGCGGCGGTGATGGTGATACCCCTCTCCTTCTCCTGGGGCATCCAGTCCATGGTAGCCGCACCGTCGTGAACCTCACCAATCTTGTAGGACTTACCGGTGTAGTAGAGAATCCTTTCGGTGGTGGTGGTCTTACCGGCGTCGATGTGGGCGACGATACCTATGTTCCTAAGATGCTCTATGGGAACCTGCCTTGCCATTTTTTACCTCCTCCAAAGGTTTAAAAGTTTTTTATGGAAAGACTCCGAAGGGTATTTTTAAAAAAACGGTTTCCCTCAAAGGGGAAGGTTTGAAACTCTCCCCAAAGGGGGAAATGTGCAAAGGAAACACCCGAAAGCGGTTCCATCCAATTACCACCTGAAGTGGGAGAAAACTTTGTTTGCCTCCGCCATACGGTGGGTTTCTTCTTTTCTCCTGATAGCCCCACCCTTGCCGTTTATGGCGTCTATTAGCTCCTGCTTTAGCTTGTATTCCATTTTGTTTTTCTTTCCGTCGCCGATGGTTCTCTCCCTAGCGGCTTCGACAATCCACCTCAAGGCGAGGGAAATCTGACGCCTTTCGGGAACCTCGACGGGAACCTGATAGGTCGCACCGCCAACCCTTCTAGTCCTAACCTCGTATTCGGGCTTTACGTTGTCGACCGCCTTTTCCAAAACTTCGACGGGGGTAAGTCCGAGCTCCTTAGCCGCCTCCTCCAAAGCGGTGTAAACGATATATTCGGCGACGGACTTCTTACCGTCCTTCATAACGCGGTTTATGAGCTTGTGAACCAAAACGCTGCCGTATTTGTTATCCGGGGGTATTTCCCTCGGAGGAACGGGTCCTTTCCTGGGCATACCTCTCAACCTCCGTCAATTATTTTTTGTCGTCTTTGGGTCTCTTGGTTCCGTATTTGGAGCGAGACTGACGTCTATGGGGAACGCCCGCGGCGTCCAACGCACCCCTTATCACCTTATACCTAACACCGGGAAGGTCCTTAACCCTACCACCCCTTACGAGGACGATGGAGTGCTCCTGCAGGTTGTGACCTTCACCGGGGATGTAGGCGGTTACCTCTATTCCGTTGGAGAGTCTAACCCTGGTAACCTTACGCAGTGCGGAGTTGGGCTTTTTGGGGGTTACGGTGTAAACCCTTACGCAGACACCCCTCTTTTGGGGGCATCCCTGCAATGCGGGTGCCTTCGATTTTTTGGGTTTCCTTTCCCTACCCTTCTTTATCAGCTGGCTAATAGTCGGCATTCGGTAAAGCCTCCCTTAATTTTAGTGCTTATAAAAAACGCCAAACTACCATTATAACATACCAATGGCAATGAATAAAATAG
>JALVTI010000061.1 GCA_027035985.1 Aquificales bacterium
ATTCGTTCGAAACCTTATAACCCACACCCCTAACGGTTTTTATGTATTCCCCGCACCTTCCGAGTTTTTTCCGAATTTTGGTTATGTGGACGTCCACAGTCCTCGATGTGGCTTCCCGCCCGAAGGGAGCCAGCGCATCCATTAGGGTGGAACGCTTGACAACCTCCCCCTTCCTCTCGAGGAGGGTCTGAAGAATCTTAAACTCGGCGCGGGTCAGCTCTATCCTTTTATCCCCGCAGAGGACTTCGAACCTTTCGGGATACATTTTTAGGTCTCCCACCTCCAAAACCTTACCCGTCTGGGGGTAGTATCTCCTCAAAATCGCCCTAATGCGGGCTAAAAATTCCCTGACCGAAAAGGGTTTCGGTATATAGTCGTCCGCGCCGAGGTCGAAACCCTTTAACCTATCCTCCTCGAGGGTCTTTGCCGTTAAAAACACGACCGGTATGTCCCTATAGGCTTCGTTTCCCTTAATGATTTCGGCAAGGCGGAAGCCGCTCATCCCGGGGAGCATCACGTCAAGCACTACGAGGTGGGGTTTTACCCCCTCCGACATAAATTGGAGAAACTGCTCGCCCCTTTCGAAGGGAAAGACCCTGTAACCCTCCTTTTGGAGGTTGTATTCCAATACCTCCAAGAGGTCGGGGTCGTCCTCAACAACGGCGATTACATACTCCATTTGGCGGATATAGTTTAAATCCTCCCCTTCCACAGGTCGGAGACTTTACCCACACCCGCGGAGGGTTTGGAATTCTCCACGACCCTTTTGAGGTTTTCGACCAGACTTTCCAACGCCTCGGGGTGTTCCTTTAAGCTTTTATAGACCGTGTAGAGGAACCTCTTCAAAAATCTATCCAAAGACTCCTTGGGGTCGTCGGATAACGAAACCTCCTTTAAGAGGTCTACCAATCGGTTTAACTCCTTTACGAGGTTATCGACCTTCAGATTCTCAAACCACCTTAGGAACTTATCCGCCTCCTCCCTTACTATGAGCCAACCCTTTTGGGCTTCCTCCAAACGGGTTTTAAGATTTTTGTCCGCTATCGCCTTTAGGTCGTCGATGTTGTAGAGAAATACCCCCTCCAGCTCTCCCACCTTTGGGTCAACATTTCGGGGAACGGAGATATCTATAAACACTATTGGGTCGATGCGCTTTCGGAGGAGTCTTCTAGCCTCGTCGGCGGTGAGGAGGTAGCTATCCGCCGAGGTTGAGAATATCGCTATATCGGTTTCCCTCAAAAACTCTTTGAAACGCTCCCACTCGACCACGCCCGCACCCATCTCCTTCGCCAGTTGGAGCGCCTTTGCATGGGTGCGGTTTGTAACGAAGAGCTCCGCCTTCTCAGCCTTGAGGTAGCGGGCGGTGAGCTCCGCCATCTCGCCGGCGCCCACCAGAAGCACCCTAACCCCTTCGAGCACCCCGAATATCTTCTTTGCGAGGAGAACGGCTATATAACTCACCGATACCGGGGTTTTCGATATACCGGTCTCGCTTCTTACCCTTTTGGCGGTTTTCATCGCACTTTGGTAGAGCCTTTCCAGCACCTTGCCCAGAGTTCCGTGTTTTCTCGCCAGCTCGAAGGCTTCCTTAAATTGGGAGACAATTTGATTTTCTCCTATAACCATGGAGGAGAGACCGGCGGGTATGGAGAGGATATGCTCGACCGCCTCCCTACCCGTTTTAACGAAGAAATACCTCTCAAACTTCCCGACAGGGCGGTTTCCCAATTTGAGCCTTAAAAATTCCCCGAGAAGGTTCTTTGTGTATTTCTCATCCCGCAATAGGGCGTATATTTCCACGCGGTTGCAGGTGGAAAGCAGAACTATCTCCTCCACCCCCTCGAGGTTTGCCAAATAGGGGAGTTCCTCAAGCCTATCACCCTTTACGGGACATCTGAAGAGTTCCCTCACCTCAACGGGGGCGGTCTTATAGTTGACCCCTATTGCGGTTATTGTCAAATCCATTTTCCGCCTAAAGGTCTATTATTCCAATTTCGCCCCGGCAGGGTTTGGCGCTATGGTTGAAATCCCCGTAGTGTTATTTTGTAAATTCTCCAACAATAGTTGCTAACGGTCTATAGATAATTCCTACAGATGGAGTTGAAGAATCTCTTTAAAAACCATAGGGTGGTCGTTCTATTCGGGGATGAACCTATAGGGGTTAAAAGGGAAAACATTCCTCTATTGGAGGATTTTGTCGGTGTAGAACGGCAAAAGATGTTGCTCGTAAAGAACACCCAAGCCCTCTTTGAGGGAAAACCTTTTAACGATGCCCTACTTTGGGGAAAAAGGGGAACGGGTAAGAGTTCCCTTGTTAGGGCGATGCTAAATCTATCCCCCCACTTAAGACTTTTCCAGGTGGATAAAGACCGCGTAGAGTTTCTCTTTAAATTCTTTAACCTGGCTTGGGAACTCGAGTTTCTAAAGTTTATAGTCTTGATAGACGACTTAACCATTACCGGAGAGGGAGACCGCACCATTCGGATGTTGAAAGCCCTTTTGGACGGTTCAATAGTGGGAAGACCAAAAAATGTGGTTGTGTATGCAACCTCCAATAGGAGAAACTTGGCACCCGACCAATACCTGGACGGAATATACAAATTCCCCCAAGAGGAGATAGAGGAGCGTTTCTCCCTCGTCGACCGCTTTGGTTTAAAGATAGGGTTTACGGAATTTTCAAAGGAGGACTATTTAAGGGCTGTCGAGATATATTGCGAAAAATTTAAAATCCCCTTCACGGAAGAGGTAACAGCGGCGGCGCTGGCATACGCCGCCGATAGGGATTTCAGCGGGAGGACGGCTTACAATTTCATTCGCTACTATATAGCCACCCAACTATAACCCTTTTTGCAATCTCTCCTTTGCTATCCGTTTGCCCAGTTCTACCCCCGGCTGACCAAAGGGGTTTATTCCCAAAATCTGCGCCGCGGCTACCGTTGCGAGCATATAGAGCATAAACAGATATCCCAGATTAAAGGCGCTGTATCGGTCGAGCTCGATGGAAATCACGGGTCTTCCCGTTTGTATAAGCGCCTCTTTGGTTCCCTCGTAGAGGGCTCTAAATATTTCGGAAACCTTTTTGTTGGCTATGTAATCGAGAATTTGGGTATGTTCGGGTAGCTGGGTATCCCACTTGATTTCTCTAGCCTTTACGAATTGATAAACCTTATCGTCGGGTCCTTCCCTAAAGAGTTGCACCAGAGAGTGTTGGTCTACGGTTCCAAGGGCTTTTAGAGGTGTTTGACCTTTGCCCTCTTTTCCGAGACTTTCAGCCCAAAGTTGACTGTACCAGAATGAGAAGGGGAAGAGGTAATTCCCGTAAGTGAACATTACCGATACACTCCTACCTTTGTTTAGGTAGTTGTCCATCTTATACTTTGCGAGTTTTATAGCCGGATTATCCTCCGATTGGTCTCTCAAAACCTCTCGGGCACCCTCCCAAAGTTCGTCTATATCGAAATCGGCAAAGAACGAGGGAACCAAACCCGTAGAGGTCAAAACCGAAAATCGTCCGTCCACATCGGAAGGGATTTCAAAAAATTCACACCCCAAAGAGTTAGCCATCTCCTCAAAGCTCTTTCCGCGGTCGCCGACAAATATAATATGCTCCTCTACGGGTAGGTTTCTCCTCCTAAGTTCCTCCAAAACGAGGTTGAGAAATACCACCGTTTCTAAAGTGGTTCCCGATTTACTCACGAAGCAAAAAACAGTATTTTTCCAATCGAGGGATTCGAGGATCTGTTTTACCAAAGTGGGGTCAACGTTGTCCAAAAATACCAATCCGTGGTCGGCTTCGTTAAAAGCCCTCGCAAAGGAGTCTATGGTTTTCGCACCCAACGAGGAGCCCCCCATTCCGCAAACGACCATAGTGGAGAACTTCTCCTTAAACCTCGGAAGGGTCTTCTTTATCTTTTCCACCACCTCTTTGGGATACCTGGTAAAGGGTTGGTCGAAAATTTTAGAGGTGTTTATCTCGAAATCCCCTTCAACGGGGGTGGAAAAGTTTATATATACCCCCATGGCATAGAGCGAATATCCTAATCAAACATAAAGAAGAAAGAAAATCTGATATTGTTCCTCTCCCTATGGAGCGGTTGACCATTCCCCTGTTCGCACTTTTAGGGGTTTTACCCTTTTACATTCCCCAACTTTGGTTTTTAGACTTTTTTGCCTTTCTTCCCCTGTTTGTGCGAAAGGATTTAAAAGTCCATATCTGGTTTGGATTTGTATATGGATTTTTACTCTACGCCTTTTTAATAAAGGCGGTAGCGCTTACCACCAACAGTATTTTCTTAACAATACTCTCCTTTTTGGGGATTGTTCTTTTCTACGCACTTTTGCAGTTCGGTTTGCCGTGGCTCTTAACCCGTTTTGGGGTATTCTACCCACTGGCTTTTACCCTGGTAGAGGTCTTAAGATTGTTTTTTCCCTTCGACGGGTTTCCTTACGAATACCTGGGGAAGGTTTTAGTTAACGCCCCACTTTTGGGACTATCCATCCACTACCTAACCGTTTTCGGAGCGACCTTTTTAATCCTCTCCTTTAATTGGAGTGTCTACAAACTTATCGAACATTGGGAGACCGATAGAAATAAGTTTTTCCTCGCCGAGGTTGGATTTATAACCGCCCTGTTGGTTCCCGCCGTTGTTTACAAACTTCAGATTCACTATCCCCTTTACGGGTTAAAGGTAGCCCTTGTTCAACCTTTTATCGGTCAGAGGGATAAAATGACCAATCCCGATTTTGTAAAACTTTACACTTCCTATTTACTCACCTTGGTTCCAAAGGATGTGGATTTGGTTCTATTGCCCGAAACCTCTATCCCCGTAGGGGCTACACACGATTTTATAAAGGCTTTTTCGAACTATAACCTCCTGTTCGGTGCGGAATACGTCTATTTCGACTTTCAAAGGCTAAATCTAGTCGCCAAAAATCTCGTTGTTTTAGCCGAGAAGGGAAAGATTAGGGGAATATATGCAAAAGAAATTTTAGTGCCCTTCGGGGAATATACCCCCAAGGGGTTTAAATGGCTCGAAAGACTTATCCCCTACCTGGCAAATATCGAATACGAACCCGGTAGGTTTAACAAAATTTTTGACTTCAAGGGGTTAAAGATACTCCCAAAGATTTGCAACGAGGTTTTCTACCCTATGGGGAAACTCAAGAATATAGACCTCGTGGTGGTGGTTTCAAACGATGCCTGGTTTGGTTTCAACTTTCCCCAAAGACACCTTTGGGAGGTCAAACTAAGGGCTATAGAAACGGGAAAAGTGTTTATATTCGTAAACAACAACGGGTATAGCGGTATCGTTTACCCCGACGGGAGCTATGTGGGCTTCCCCACCGCAAAGGTTCAGGTTCTATCTTTATAAAAACTCAAGCAGTTCTTTTTTATCTCCGTTATCTCCAATTCGAGGACGGAAATTTTTTTAACCTTCTGAAGGAGGCTTAGGGTCTCGTCAAAAAAGTAGGGGGAGATTATCAGCGTTACCTTTCCCTGGCGGGCTTTTTCGGTCGAGGGGAGACAGCACCTACCCGAATGCTCCACAATAGCGTCGAAAATACCGATATTTTCCACCTTGAGGCGAACCGTTACACAATGACATTCCCTGGTGAGAGGCTGGTATTTTTCCTTCAACACCTTAAGGGCGTCTTTTGCAGCCATTCCAATCCTCTTAGTGTATTGGTTTGTTTGCTAACCTATATAGGTTTGAAAAAAAATGAAAGTTACCGCCATAGGGGGTGGAACCGGTCTTTCCTCCCTTTTGAGGAGTTTAAAAAGACTTGTAAAGGAGGGAACTATAAGCGAACTGACGGCGGTCGTTACCGTTGCCGACAGCGGCGGCTCGACCGGTCGCCTGCGGAAAGATTACAATATCCCCGCCCCAGGAGATATAAGAAACTGCATAGTAGCCCTTTCGGAGTCGGAGGAACTCCTAAAGGAGTTATTTCAATACCGATTTGAGGATGGGGAGTTAAAGGGACACGCTTTTGGGAATATCTTTCTAACAGCCCTTACGAAGATAACCGGTAATTTTTTGGACGCCGTTAGGTACTCCTGTCAGATATTGAACACCCTCGGAGAGATACTGCCCTCTACGGTCGAAAATGTCCACTTGGTGGCAAAATTCGACGACGGCACAATCGTAAAGGGTGAGGATAAAATCCCCGAATACGCCAAGAAGAGAAGGAGGAAAATAGTCGATATCTGGCTCGAGCCGGGGGATGTAAAGGCGCCGATAGACACCGTCGAGGCTATTCTAAACGCCGACTTTATAATTGTTGGTCCCGGCAGCTTCTACACCAGCATAATCCCCAATTTCTTAATAGAGGATATAAGGGAAGCCTACAAAAAGAGCCAGGCGAAAAAGATTTTTATAGTCAACGTGATGACCCAACCGGGTGAAACGGACGGCTTTACCGCCTTCGACCACATAAAGCGGTTTGTTGAGATAACCGGACTCGATTATCCCGATATAGCGATAGTAAACACCCGTATGCCCTATTACAGACTACTTCAAAAGTATTTAAAAGAGGGACAGGAGCCGGTAGTTCCCGATGTGGCGGAATTTGCCAAACACAACATACGGATATACGCCGAAGACCTCATAGGGGAAGACGACAACTTTATAAAACACAATCCGGAAAAGGTAGCCGAGCTCCTAAAAAGGGTTTTTTACGAAAGCCAACTCCTTCAAAAGACCGCTTAAAATAGCCTTTTCCCTTTGGGTTTAAAATTATTTCCGAAACCTTTGGGGGGAGGCTTTTCTTGTCTCCCTCGGGAGGTGATGACTGCATAAATGCGACAGGGAGAGGAATTTATGAGTGAAAATCTCCTCAAGGCTGGTTCGTGGAAAGGTATCATCAACCACTACAGGGATTTTTTACCGGTTAACGATAAAACCCCCGTTATTACCCTCTACGAAGGTAATACGCCCCTTATAAAGGCGAGGAATTTACCAAAGTTCCTCGGGGTGGATGTTAACCTTTACTTTAAATACGAGGGGTTAAACCCCACCGGTTCGTTTAAAGACCGCGGTATGACAATGGCTATCTCCAAAGCGGTCGAAGCCGGGAAAAAGGCGGTTATATGCGCCTCTACCGGTAACACCTCGGCTTCGGCGGCGGCTTACGCGGCGAGAGCCGGTTTAAAAGCCTTTGTGGTACTTCCCCACGGAGCCGTAGCCTTGGGAAAACTCTCCCAAGCTATGATATACGGCGCAAAAATTGTCGCCATAAAGGGCAATTTCGACGACGCCCTCTATCTGGTTAGGAAGATAGTCGAAAACCACCCCATTGAGATAGTTAACTCGGTAAACCCCTATAGGTTGGAAGGTCAGAAGACCGCCGCCTTCGAGATATGTGACGCCCTCGGAGACGCCCCCGACTACCAATTTATTCCCGTCGGAAATGCGGGAAACATCACCGCCTATTGGAAGGGTTATAAGGAGTATTACGAAGCTGGTTATATAAAGAAACTCCCCAAAATGATGGGTTGGCAGGCAGAAGGTTCCGCCCCCATTGTCAAGGGATATCCGATAAAGAATCCTCAAACGATAGCGACCGCCATAAGGATAGGAAATCCCTACAGCTGGCAGGGTGCCTTGAAGGCGAGGGATGAAAGCGGTGGAAGGATAGACGCCGTCAGCGACAATGAGATACTATACGCGTACAAACTCGTAGCTTCTATGGAAGGTATATTTTGCGAACCGGCTTCGGCGGCTTCGGTAGCCGGCTTTATAAAGTGCGTCAGAGAGGGGCTTTTCAAAGGGGGCGAGACGGTCGTCTGCACTTTGACGGGCAATGGATTAAAAGACCCCGATACCGCCATAAAGATGTCGGAAGAGCCTATAGTCGTTCCGCCCGACCTCAAGGCTTTGGAGGAAGTTTTTGAAATTTCCTAAAAATTTCTATCCCCGCCTTCGGCGGGTTTTTCAATCCCCTTTGGGGAAAAGGGAAAAGTTAAAAACTCCTTAAGGAGATTTTTCCACCAACATAGAGCGATAAACCTGCAAACCTATTTCCACCGTGGGTCCCACTATAAAGAGGGCTGGAGTTCCTATATCGGGCGGATTATTTGCAACCTCCCCCAAAGTGGAAAAGGTTATCTTTTCCCCCTCGTTGGTGGCATTTTCCACAAAAACAACACCCTCGGAGGGAGATTTCCCAAACTCTATTAACCTCTTTGCGATTTCTCTTCGATACTTAACCCCCATAAGGACGACAAGGGTTTCCGACCTCGCGAGGTTTTCCCAATCCATTTTCTCCAACGGATGTCCGGTTGTAATCGTTACGGAGGAGCTATACCCCCGACAGGTGAGGGGAACAAAGGAGGAGGCGGCAGCGCCAAATACCGAAGAAACGCCGGGAATTATTTCAACCTCTATTCCCCTTTGGGTCAAATAAAGCAATTCTTCTCCTCCCCTTCCAAAGAGAAAGGGGTCTCCACCCTTTAGGCGTACAACTGTGGGATATAGGAGCGAATATTTGTATATCAGCGCGTTAATCTCCTCTTGGCTTCTGGAATGGTTTCCAGCCCTCTTTCCCACAAAAATCCTTTCCGCCGAAGGCGGCACTATGTCCAAAATTTGGGGGTTTACCAACGCATCGTATAGAACCACATCGGCATTTTGCAAAAGGCGGTAGGCTTTTATGGTTAAAAGTTCGGGGTCTCCGGGTCCCGCCCCGATGAGATAGACCTTTCCCATCAGAGGGATAGAATGGAAAATGCGTCTCTTACTAAAAGAGGAGTTATAAATTCAAAGGGGAAACCTATACAGGGACAAAATTGTTAAAACCGAGACCTTTAACGGGTCTCAAGTTTTTTCTTTACCATTGAGGGTGAAAGTGTTAAAAACACACAGATAGGGGTTTTTAATTTTCCTTATTCCTTAGGAGTTCCCAATTGCTAAAGGCAATTTATAGTAGGAAGGGGCAGGAACGGAGAAAGGGCAAAAACTTGAAGAAATGTTTCAATTGATAGCAAAAACCCTTTCTCCGTCCACCCCTGCAAGGTTTAAACCTTGCCTACTACCCCCTATCCCTATTGTTAGGGACTCAGGGGATACTTTATAGAAAAACTCCATTAGCTTAAACCTTCTCGGATTGCACAGCTTTACAAACAAAACTTCTAAGCTGTTGTAGAAACTAAGTTTTAGGAGCTTTGCTCCCACTCTAAGAATGTTTAATGCCCCAACCAAATCAGAGTGAAAAACTTTTCCGCTTACAAAATCCCTAAAAATATTTCTTTTCCTTTCCCCTAAGCAGAGTTTAGCGTTTTTGGTCTTCCTAACTTTGAAAATATCCGCAAAGGGAGAGGTTTTAGAAGTATAAGCCTCGTCTACCTCTTTAACTTCCATTCCAAGCTCTTGAG
>JALVTI010000062.1 GCA_027035985.1 Aquificales bacterium
AAATACGAAGTTTTGGTCTTTAATTGGTTGTGAAGGAGTATTACCCTATCGGTTTTTCCTTTAAGGAATCTTTCTTTTACGCTCTCACCTACAGTTTTTACCGCGGTGAAATCTATAGTTTTCCTAAATACATGGTCGAATCTGTTAACAATTTCAATATCCTTACCGTGTCTTTCGAAGTATTGAACCCCTTTTCTGCCAATCAAATGTAGATAAACTTTTAAACCTTTATTGGAAAACTCTTCTATTTTTCTTTCCGCATACTTGATTATGGAGGAATTAAAAGCCCCACAAAGTCCTCTATCTGCGGTTACGAGAATTATATCTACCGCTTTGAGGTCTAACCTTACTTCAAATAAAGGATGTATCATGGGGTCGATATGTTGACTAAATCTACCAATAACCTCGTATAATCTTTCGGAATAAGGTCTGGCGAGTTCCGCCGCTTCATAAGCACTTTTCAGCTTGGCAGCGGCTATAAGTTTCATCGCATTAGTTATACGCTTGGTATTTTTTAGACCTTGGATTTTTCGCTTAATATCCTTAAGATTTAATTTTGCCATCTGCGCCTCCTTTAAAGATTTTTGGAAATTAAACAATTGATTATATCTTAATTAGATTTAATAATTGAATGTCCGTAGAGAATTTAAGGAAAAATATTGTAGTTCGTAAGGAATTTTCTGCAGGAGGAGTAGTTATCAAAGATAAAAAAGAAGTTCTTCTAATTAAAAATCCTTCAAAAGTTTGGACATTTCCTAAGGGTCATATTGAAAAAGGAGAAACACCTATACAAGCAGCTATAAGGGAAGTTAAAGAAGAAACAAATATAGAGGGTGAAGTTATTTCCTATTTAGGGAAAATAAACTATAGTTTCTTTTGGAAAGGCATTAAAGTTTATAAAACTGTTTATTTTTACTTAATGCGTTACATAGCTGGAATCCCCGTTCCTTCTTGGGAAGTAAAAGATACCCGATTTTTTCCTTTAGAAAAGGTTCAAAAATTATTAAGGTATAAAGGTGATAAAAGGGTTTTTCTTAGAGCTTTAAATAAGCTGCATCTTCTTTAAAATTTTCTGCGCAAAATTATAATTATAACACATCCAAATTTTGTAAATTATTATTGGTATGTATCCGTTGGATTATAAAACCTTAGACGATAATGAAATAGAAAAGCTAATAAAAAAAATGATAGAAATCAGTAGAAATAAAGGAATAAAAGTAACTACTCAACGGATACTTGTATTCAAAGAACTTTTAAAACACACTAAGGAACATCCTTCCGCAGAGGAACTTTATGAAAGACTAAAGTATAAAATTTATGGACTATCCTTGAGTACCGTTTATAGAACTCTTACAACTTTTGAAAAATTGGGTTTGGTAAGAAGAATTCCTACTTCCGATGGTAAAGCCCATTTTGAAATAGCAAATAAACCTCACGGACATTTTATATGCCAAAACTGTGGAAAAGTTTTCGATATTGATGATATAGAACCATCTCTAGATTCTATAAAAATTCTCCTAGAGGAAAAGGGTTTTAGACCTCAAATTTGTAATGTGATTTGTTACGGCTTCTGCCACAAATGTAATTAACGAATTAATTCTAAAAGTTCCTCCAATTCTCTCAATATTTTTGCATATACTCCATTGATACGTTCTTTAATAATCCAATACAAAATATAGTTAAAAATAGCTACCAATAAACCCGCTGCAGTAGAATTTAAAGAAGTAGCTATACCTTTTGCCAACAACCTTAATCCTTCCGAGGACATTAAGCTATAAGCTCCAAAAACATCTATTAATCCCCATACTGTTCCCACTAAACCCAAAAGGGTAGCCAAAGTCACTGAAATAGATATAAAACTCACCCTTTTAGAAAGTTCATAATAGATTATTGTTATTTCATTTTCTAAAACTTGTCGCAGTTCTGTTTTAGAAATTTCTCTCTTGAGATACAGTTCTAAAATGTTTGCTAAAATTTTAGACCAGACTTTTTTATCTTCCTTTAAAAGGATTACCGCTTTGCTAATATGTCCATTCATTAATTCTACTTTGATTGTTTTCCAATTCTTAGGCAAAATTTTGGATTTTTTAATGTTAACGAATCTTTCCAAAAATATTGCAAAAGAAACTGTAGATATTAAAAAAAGAAGAAAAGCAACTATAGGAGCATTTTCCCAAACGGTTACAAATATTTCCATAAAATGGAAATATTACAGAAATTATTTTTTCTTTCTTCCTTGTTTTTCTTGAACAATAGTAGCTTTACCCTTTGCAGCGGCTTGTGCCATTCTTTTTTGACCAAGAGGTTCCCAAGGTTTGATTTCTCTAATTTTTCTGGCTGCGGTTTTACCGCTGAGCTGTCTGATGTAGTAGAGTTTCGCCCTTCTAACTTTACCGAATTTAATTATTTCTATCTTTTCCAATTTAGGGCTGTATAAGGGAAAAGTCCTTTCTATACCAACACCGTAGGATTCCTTTCTCACGGTAAAGTTTCTATTCAGCCCGGTACCCTGAAAACGTATAACCAATCCCTCAAAAGGTTGAATCCTCTCCTTATTACCTTCGATAACCCTATAGTAAACCCTTACGGTGTCTCCAACCCTAAAATCGGGTATTTCTATAGACCTTTTGTATCTTTCCTCTATCCTCTTGATAAGTTGGTCCATCTTCCAACCTCCTTCTATAGTGGAAACCGAAAGGTTATAGTATACACCATATATAAGCCCGATAATGGTTGTAAAGGATACCTGCTTCGTTTTAGATAGATTCCTAATAGGTGAAAATACCCTTTTAGGGAAATGTTATTTTCAAAAGTTGGGTAAGAGGAAAATTATTATTCCCAAATATTTTTCCAATTTTAAAATTGGTTCATTCGAACCCTTTAATGTAATTAGGCTTTACCTAGTTCAGAGAGGAGATACTCTACAACCTTTAGATGTTATCAATATTTCCTTTAACTCCAAAAGGATAGCCCAAAATTATCAAAAGTTTCTCTTTTTATCTAAAATTTCGAAAATTATTTTAAAGTTTATTAGTGAAGCAGACCGCGAAATTTTTAAGGTGCTACTTTTAACGATTAAAATAAACGACTTTTTCTCCTTCAACTATATACGGTTTCTTCTTAATTTAACCCACATTTTGGGGTTTTCTATAGAAAACTTAAATCGACCGGGATGGATAAACTTACTCAATTTATCCAATTGTAGGCCTGAAGAGTTTAAAAACTCTTATTGTATATATATTCATCCAAAAGAATTTGCCCTTCTTAAAAGGGCATCTAACGCCCACACAAAACCATTTGAAATAGATAAAAAGATAGAAAAGAATATAGAAGTCTTCTTTTACAAATTTTTGGAATTTCGAAAAGAGCAATTTTAAATGGGAGGTAGATTTTTTCTATTTTTTGAAACCAATTCTTCTAGAATTTCCTTAAAATATTCCGGAGAAATAAGTTTTATGCCTAATTCTTTTGCCCATTTTCTAATGCCTTCATCGGCACTGACCAAAATAGCATCCAATTCGTAAGCTAATAAAATAACTTCTACATCTTCTTTACTGTCTAATATACCTTGTCTTAGGGCTTCTCTATATTTTTCCCGCAAACTACGTATTACTTCCCCCAAATTTTCACGACTTTTTCCCTGTGCGTTTCGAACGTGCTCCTCCGCCACCCTTAAGCCTTTATTGATTCGATTTCTCAAATCGGAAATAAAGTCGTAAACAAACTCTGCAGGAATTAATAAGTTACACTTCCGCGGATTTCTTAATCTTATAACCAGTTCAAATTTAGGGATTAAACCATTCAACTTTACCATTTTCTGCAATTCATCGTATACGGATAGAGGCATATAAAATTCCGCACCGCTATGTTCCATCAGATACAAAAGGTCTTCGACTGCATCGATAATATCTTTACTAAACTTCTTATATAGCTGGGGATTTGTAAAAATACTGGTATCGAGAACAAATTTCAGATTCTCCATAGAAGTAAGAAAATAAGAAATTTATAAGGGGATAATTATTTTCTCTTAACCCTTCCCGCCACCTTTAGAGGTAAGCCCCAGACTTTTGTAAATAACTTTCCGGCAATATGATCAAAGGCATCGGCGGGCGAATAGGTTGCCAAATCTTCAACATATAGAGATTTTGGAGATTTTCTACCGACAACGTAAATATTTCCCTTATAAAGTTTTAAACGAACGTCTCCCGTAACATTGGCGGCTAAAGTATTGTTGAAGGCATCCATAGCCTCTCGCTGTTTTGAAAACCAAAGTCCGTTATAAACCAAGGTAGCGTATTGATGTCTAATATGTTCGATATGATAGTGATAGGTAAAGCGTTCAGTGGTTAGGGAAAGTAGTTCATCGTAAGCCTTGTAAAGGATAAAAGCCCCAGGAGCCTCATAAAGTTCTCTACTCTTTATACCCACCAAGCGGTTTTCCACCATATCAACCCTACCCACCCCATGACGGGCACCTATTTTGTTTAATTCCTCTATGAGTTGATACAGCTTTTCAAATCGTTTTCCGTTAACGGCAACGGGAGTTCCTTCTTCAAAGGTAACGGTTATATATTCGGGTTCGTTGGGAGCCTCTTCTGGGTCGACCGTTATTTGCCAAGCGTCTTTAGGAGGTTCCTGCCAAATATCCTCTAGAATCCCCGCCTCTATGGATACTCCCCACAAATTCCTATCTATGGAATAGGGCTTTTCTTTGGTTACGGGCACCGGTATACCGTGTTTTTTGGCATATTCGATTTCTTCATCTCTAGATTTGAATTCCCACTCACGCACGGGAGCCAAAACCTCTATATCCGGAGCCAAAGCCCAGGCAGATACCTCAAATCTCACCTGGTCGTTTCCTTTTCCGGTGGAACCGTGGGCTATGTAATCGGCTCCGTATTTCTTGGCTATTTCTATAAGTTTTTTACTTATTAAGGGACGGGAAAGAGAAGCCGTTAAGGGGTATTTATTTTCATAGAGGGCTAAAGCCCTCAAAGTGGGTAAACAGTATTCCCTTGCAAACTCTTCCCTTACATCTTCAACAATTGCCTCTACAGCACCGGCGAGTTTTGCTTTTTCCGGTATGTAGTCGAGTTCTTCGCCCTGACCCACATCGGCGGTATAGGTTATAACCTCAAATCCTTTGTCGGTAAGCCAACGAACTATTACCGAAGTATCCAGACCTCCCGAATACGCCAAGACTACCCTCTTTTTTCCCATTCCAGGTTTTGTATTTTAAGGTTCCCGGTTAAGAAACTGTTAATAGCCTTACCCTTAAAGGGTGGAGGTTTTAAATAATCCTTTCTATGGGAAAAATTCAAAAATTGGGTTCTCTCCTATTGTTGGGAGCTTTGTTGTCCAGCACAACTTACGCCTCTACAAATTCAACATCTCTCCAGTTGAAAAATCCAACACAAACGGTAATAGATAACACAACCCAAGGAAGTTTAAAATCTCAAATTAAAACTTCTCCGACATTTGCGCCTATACTAGCCGCGGCACAGGAAGAGCTTCACAAGATAATAGACAAAGTTGCTCCTTCGGTGGTTACTATTCTGACCTACAAAGAGGTAAAGGTTGTTCAACCCGTTATACCCCCGGGGTTTGATGAATTTAGAAGGTGGTTACCCCCTGACCTGAAGAATTTCTTACCCTTTTTCGGTCAACCTAAAGTAAAAAGGGAAAAGGCTTTGGGTTCCGGCTTTATCTTTAAGGTAGACAAAAATTGGGTTTATATACTTACCAACAACCACGTTGTATCCAACGCGAAAAAAATTATTGTTAAGGTTAGCAGACTAAAGGAAGTTCAAGCAATCCTCGTTGGAGCAGATCCCAAAACGGATTTGGCGGTCGTTAAAATCCCCCGTAAAGAAGTTCCGAATGCCGAAAATAGGGTTGCTAAGCTCGGGGATTCCTCAAAGGTAAGGGTAGGGGATTTCGTAGTGGCTATAGGCAACCCCTTCGGATTGGAAGATACGGCAACCTTTGGAATCGTTTCAGCCCTCCACCGCAGGATTGGTTTAGACGTTTACGAAAATTTCATTCAAACCCAGGCACCCATAAATCCGGGAAACAGTGGAGGACCTTTAGTTAATATTCGGGGTGAGGTAATAGGAATAAACACAGCCATTATCGCAAATGCCCAAGGATTGGGTTTTG
Source organism: Aquificales bacterium (assembly GCA_027035985.1). Lineage (GTDB taxonomy): Bacteria > Aquificota > Aquificia > Aquificales > QOAS01 > QOAS01. Next base: position 6,160 of record JALVTI010000062.1, read on the forward strand.
CAATTCCCATAAATCTCGCAAAATGGGTTGCAAGACAACTTATAGAACACGGAAAGGTTATTAGGGGATGGTTGGGGGTTGTTATCGAGGACCTAACCCCTCCCGTTGCCGAAGCGTTGGGGCTAAATCACGGTGTTATAGTTTTAAAAGTGGTTCCTGGTAGTCCCGCCGAAAAGGCTGGTTTACAACCGGGAGACATTATTCTGGCTATAAATGGAAACCCTATTAAAAATGCCACCGACCTTCAGTTTGCGGTAATGAAAACCCCACCCGGGGAAGAAATAACCCTTACCGTTTTAAGGGGAAATAAAAAGTTCAATATCCACGTTAAGGTTGGTAAAATGCCTCTTTCAACCCAACAAATGCAACAGACTATTTACTACAACTTGGGATTGATATTGAGAAATCCTTCCCACGATGAACTCAAACAATACAACGCACCTTATGGAGTTATAGTTACCAACGTATATCCCGGCTCCCCGGCGGCTATGGCGGGAGTTAAACCCGGAATGCTCATAATGAGAGTTAACAACATTCCGGTAAAATCGGTTTCCGAATTTATGGAAATAGTAGAAAAGTTAACAAAAGAAAAAAAACCTATAGTATTATTTGCTAAAGGATTAAACGGGAACTTCTACGTTATAACAATAGAAAACTACCAATAATAGTTGCAGACCTAAATCATGGTTAATAGCTACTAAATATCTATTTTGCTTAATTTTGGACTTCTCTTTTCTTTTGATACATTTTATTAAGTTATGTATTCTCCTACAGAACAAGAGTTTTTAAAAAAGTATTTAAAGAAAATCTCAAAAATTCCTCTACTTACTCCAGAGGAGGAAAAAGAGTTAGCAAGGAGAGCAAAAGAAGGTGATAAAGAAGCCTTAAAAAAACTTGTGGAATCAAATCTACGATTTGTAGTATCGGTAGCACGTCAGTATAGTGGTTATGGAGTTCCCCTTTCCGAACTTATAGCTGCTGGAAATTTAGGGTTGTTGGAAGCTGCTAAAAGATTTGACCCCGATAAAGGTGTTCGTTTTATTTCCTATGCCGTTTGGTGGATTAGACAAGCTATAATGCAAGCAATAGCTCAACACACAGGTGCCGTTAGACTACCCGTAAAACATTTAAATTTAGTAAATAGAATTTCCCACGTATATGCAGAATTATTAAAGGAATTAGGGGAAGAACCTCCTCCAGAACTAATTGCGGAAAAACTAAATAAGGAATTAGTTGAAAAAGATTTAGAAAAGAAGTTAGGAAGAAAACCTAGCGAAGAAGAAATTCGTAAAGAGTTAGAAAAAAGAAAGAAAAAAGGAGAATATATAACTCCCGATGAAATTGCCGAAATAATGGCTCTTACCAAAGAAGCTCTCTCATTGGACATGCCCGTAGGTGATGAAGAAGACACTCATTTTATAGATTTTCTATCATTTCATGGAACAGAAGATGTAGAACGAAAGATTATAGAGGACAGTTTAAAGAAAGAAGTTAGAAAACTTTTAGAACAGTTACCCGAAAAAGAACGAAAAGTTATAGAACTAAGGTTTGGTCTTAGTGGTGAAGAACCTAAAACTCTTAGGGAGATAGGAGAGATTTTAGGGATTTCTCGAGAAAGAACTAGACAGTTGGAAAATAGAGCTTTACGCCGCTTAAGACAGCTAGCAATGAAAAGACATTTAAAGGAATATCTTTCCTAAAGATTAAATTATTTGAGCAATAGCTATTGAGTAATTCTTTTCATGAGCTAAAGATACCACTACTTTTTTCCCTGCCTTTTCCAAAATTTCCTTTTCTTTTCCTAAAATAACAACCTTTGGAGGATACCCTCTATAACCCCTTATTTCTATCTGACCAAACTTTAACTTGATATTGAAATATTGAAAAAAGGCTTTTATCACTGCTTCTTTAGCTGCCCAGCGAGCTGCCAAACAAGGTATAGGATTCTTCTGAGAAAAACAATAGTTTTTTTCTCTGACAGTATAAATCTTTTTTAAAAAATTTTCTCCAAATCTGTCATAGACCTGGGCTATTCTACTATTGTCTACTATATCAATTCCTATCATTTGAAATTAAATTATTAAATTAATATGAAACCTGTAAAAATCTTAACAGTAGTGCTTTTACTGGTAAATTTTGCTTTTCCAGCCACGCAAGAAAAATATTGTTCTACACACTACTACATAGCAGAGCCTATTAAGTTAATGCCTATTCTATTAAAACACTATCGAGAACTAAATTTAACTCCAGAACAAAAAGAGGAAATAAAAAAATTAATTCATACTATAAAAACTAAAATTATACCTTTAGATAAAAGAATTAATTTTTTAACGGAAAAAGTTCGCAGGGATATGTTAACTTTAGACAACAAAATCTTAGTAGAAGGAGAAATGAGAGTTTTAGCCAATTTAAAGGTAGAAAGAAGCCTTTACAACTATATATGTATTCAAACTTTAAAAAGAATTTTAACTAAAAGTCAATTTTTAAAATTACTTGAGATTTATAAAAATCAATAATTTTATTTTACAATATAAACAGTTTCAATGGTTATTAATCCTTCTTTAACCACTTTTTTTAAAAAAGGCAATAAAACTTCCTCTACTTTATGCGGTTCCTCAATTATTTCAACTATGATAGGCAAATCCTTTTTAGGTAGCAAGAAGTGTTGGCGTAGTTTTTTATGATGTCCATATCCCGCTATACCTCTAAAAACAGTAGCCCCTGATATTTTATTGTTCATACACCACTCCAAGATAAATTTATAGAGAGGCATTTCTTCAAAAGTATCTTCCTCAGCTATAAAAACTCTTACTAATCTTGCAACTTTTAAATTTTCATGCTCCATAAAGAAATAAAATAAAACTACTATGTTTAAATGGATCTATAGTAATGACATCCTTTCAAGGATTTTCCTAGGGTTAATAACCTTTTCATTTATTTTAGGTACTGCTATTATGTGGGGTCCTGAAGGATTAAATTTATTTGGAACATCCTATATAATTAAAGTGGGCAATGTAATTATAACTCCTAAAGAGTATATTTTGGAATTAAATAAACTTAGAATGGAATATAATTTACCCGAAAATAAACTTAAAAAAGAAGCTTTGAACAACTTACTTATTCTAGCTATTCTGGTTTATCTATCTCAAAAAGATGGGTTTTATGTTTCAGAAGAGGAAATAAAA
>JALVTI010000063.1 GCA_027035985.1 Aquificales bacterium
GTCTATCTCACTTTGAAGTTTAGCCTTTTCCTTGTTAAACCATTGGTTGAAAGCTTTTAGCTCTTTTCCAGAAACTATAAAGCTCCTTAGGTTTGGATTATCCGAAACTATAGCTAAAAGTTCGTCTAAACCTATATCTATTCCTGCCTTAAAGTTTACTTTTGGCTCTTTAATTTCCAGCGGATATTTATAGACAATATCAACATAGAGGTCGTCCGCTAAGAGCTTTAACCTAAAAGAAGTTATTTCATAGCTAAAATCTTTAGGGAGCTTAACCTTTAACCATCTTCCGTTTCTAAGTTTAATAAGGAGCTTATTGTTTTCTACAAGCCTAAAGATGTTCCTATTTCCCTCAACAGAAAAATCTATAAGGTAGCGTAGTTTTTTAGGTTTTGGAGGTTTGGGCTTGGCTCTAAATTTTTCGGGATTTTCTTTGTATTTCCTTAAAGCTTTAAAGTAGTTGTTAAAGTCTTTAACAACATTTCTGATAACGCTTTGGACTAAATTAGCGTTTTCAATTTTCCCTTTTTGAGCTTTAAGACCTTCCAAAAATTCGACTAATTTTTTATCCGCTTTAATGTTTTGTAAAAGCTCATTAAATTTTTTTTGATATTTGCCTTTGTATTCTTTTGCTACTAAGCCGTTTAAAAGGGAAATGTTTAAAGGATAATAGCCGTAAAGCTCCTTATATCTACGGATAAGCAAAACTAAAAGGTTTCTAAAGTGGACTAAATCCAAAAGGGGTTTTCTAACCTTTTGTTTTCTCTCTTTACCCGCTATTCTTATAGAAAGAACTCGTTTAATCAAGGGCATTTTTTAAAGCCTCTCTTAATCTTTTTCTGTTGGAATAGAACTTCATAGAAAAACTATGCAATAAAGTAATTATTTCTTCTATAATCTCTTCTAAATCCGATTTTTCGTTTACAAAGTTATTAATGACAACAATTTCTGCCCCGAATTTTTTAAAGAAGTTTTCAAAAAAGTTAAAACCAGTTCTAGTTAGCCTGTCTCTGTAAGTTATTACCACTCTCTGAATGCGATAACTTGTTATTTCATTTAAAAGTTTTTGAAAATCCTTTCTTGCATCAAAATTTAATGCAGAAGCTATATCTTTATAAACTCCATCAATACGCCAACCTCTGGAAATACAAAAGTTTTTTGCAGTTTCTATTTGGTTTAAAAGGTTTTGTTTTTGTTTGGGAGTAGAAACTCTTGCGTAAATAACTGTTTTTCTTTCGGGTTCTTTACCAAGTTTTTCCAAAAGGTAGCGATAAACACTTTCTGGGTCGTAGTCTAATCTTCCATTAGGCAATCTTTTAGCTTTAATTTCTCCCCTTTTGACTAATCTCGCTAAAGTAGGTCTTGAAATCCTTAAAACTTCCAAAACTTCTTTTGCTCTCACAGAAATTAATTATATCATCAATTGAAACAAAGTTTTAAATTTTTGGCTTTTTTTGCTAACTATATCAAAAGGGTTCAGGCGATAAGGTCGGAAGGTTTCAACCCCGACGCGGAGGAGTTCCCCGAATTCCTCGGTTTGGATAAGGGGGACTTCCAATACCTGACGAAGATAGTCGAGCTTATAGAGGAGGAGGCGGAAAACTTCCACGAAGCCTTTCAAAAGGTCTACGAGCTGGCATCCTACGCCACCGACGAAATTGTAAAGGCATTTCTCTTTTTCCACCTGGGTGCGATAGTCGGTAGGAAGGTAACGCTCAAAACCCTTGAAAAGGCGGATAAGGAGATATTCTCCCACGGTTATAAGGAGGGCTTTGCCGAAGGGTTTAAGAGCGGTTTTGAAAAGGGTCTCGAGATGGGCGAATACATAAAGCGCAAGGTCGAAAACAAGGAGGGTGAGGGTTAACCCTCGCTCGGTTCTATCTCCTCCATAATATCCTCGTATTGTTTATATTCCTCGCTCTGGACGAGGTCGGTTATCAATTTGTCGATATCCTGCTTTTCGACTATCGTTCCCATCAGGAGCCTACCGGTGTATTGGTTGTTCTCTATTTCCCAGAACATGTAGAAGAAGGGATACTTTTGCTTCAACATGCGGTAAGCCCTACCGTATTTGGAGTCCTTAAAGGGGTTTTGCTCTAAGAAAAAGTGGTTGGGAGATATTTCAATTTTCCAAAGCT
>JALVTI010000064.1 GCA_027035985.1 Aquificales bacterium
TAGAGCAGGTGGAGGACAAAAGCCGCATAGGGGTATGCATCGACACATGCCACATCTTCGCGGCGGGTTACGACATATCGACCGAGGGAGGTTATATAAAAACCTTCGAACAATTTGAGGAAATTGTTGGGTTTGAATACCTCAAAGGGGTGCATCTGAACGACAGCAAGACCCCCTTGGGGAGCAGAAAGGACAGACACGCCCCTCTCGGGGAGGGTTGTATAGGGCTTACCCCCTTTAGGTTAATGGTTAACGACGACCGCTTTAGGGGTGTCCCCCTAATTCTGGAAACCCCCGAACCGGAGAGGTGGAGGGAGGAGATAAAAACGTTGCGAAGCTTTATAAATTCAAAACTTTAACGGTAAAGCAACTGTTTCCTTTAATCTTTTTATTGCTAATTCAACATATTCTGGATTTATTTCCACTCCTATAATTTTTCTTCCTTCTAAAAAAGAAGCAATGGCAGTTGTTCCACTTCCTAAAAATGGGTCTAATACTAAATCCTCCTTATATGAAAAAAGCCTTATGCATCTTCTTGGAAGTTCTATGGGGAAAGGAGCCGGATGACCTACTTTTTTTTTGCTTTCTCCTGAGAAAGTCCAAACACCGTTAGTCCATTCTATAAATTCTTTTTTAGTTATAGTAGAAGTACCTTTTCTTTTTTTCTTCCAACTATTTTTGTAAAGTAAAACTATCATTTCTACAGGAGCTATTACATAGGGAGCACTGGCGGACAGCCAACTGCCCCAAGCTGTTCGACGCGATATATTTTGTTCATTCCATACAATAGTTGATTGATATTTAAAACCTATATCTAAAGCTATTTTTACTATATCGGCGTAAACGGGGCGTTGCCCATTTTTATTTTTATCAAGAGGTATATTTAAACAAACTCTTCCATCCTCTTTGAGGAGTAGAAAGAGCTTTTTTAACCAGAGTTCAGTAAATTTTAGATATTCATCGTAATCAAGATTATCGTTAAATATTCCATATTCTATGGAAAGATTATAGGGAGGAGATGTTACTACCAAATCTATTTTATTAATATAATTCCGCAAATCTACCTTAAGAAAATCATTCTGAAAAATAGTTACTCCGTTATTGTCGAAAACTTTTTTTGGGTTTTCGGAGAAAAAGAAGTCTACATTTTCCTTTTTAAAATCAGATTTCAAAAATTTTTCTAGAATCTCATTGATTATTAAATTCATACTTTTCCCTGTTTTTTGGGAAAATTCCTCCAAAAGAGTGTATATATCTTCTCTAATCCTGCATTTAGTTTCTTTCTTCCTATTACTTTTTAAGTATTCCATTTTTATACCCCACTTTTTGGGGTATTGATTATATCAAATTCAATCACTGCAATGTAATAGTTGATGAATGAAAGAATTAAAAGACAAAGTGAGGTTTCTAAGACTGGAAGTAAAACAGAGGAAGAAGTTGTTCAATTGCTTACCACTGACAAAGAGATAAATGAGAATCTAATTATAGAACGGTATCCCAAATTACCTAAAAAATTAAAGAAGCTGATAGATAAAGATTTAATTTATTATAAATGTGGCGGGTATCAAAAAATAGATGCTGATATTTGTATATTAGATAGAAGAAAATTAAAACTTTTAGCGGTTATTTCGGTTAAGAAATCATTCCGAGAACGAGGTGCTCAAGCTGTATATTGGGCTTTAAAAATAAAGTTAGAAGGAAAGCCATTTAAATATGTTTTAGCAACACCTGACGTTGATAAAGAAATTTTTGACCCGCAAAATCCTACTAAAAAGAGAAAATGGCGAATTATTCTTCCATGCGAGTTTGAAAAAGTTTTTGTTTACTCTTATGAAGGGAAAGTATTTGAAGAAAATAATTTCTATGTAGGAAAAGATTACTTTATAGAATGGGTAAAAAGCTTAATTTAATTTGGCAAAGTATTTTTTCTAATGGCTTTTAGGGATTTGAGGGAGTTTATACGCCTTTTGGAGGAGGCAGGGGAGCTTATCCGGGTTAAAGAACCCATTTCCCCCATTTTGGAGATTTCCTACTTCACCGATAGGGTTTCCAAACTCCCGCCGGAGAAAAATAAAGCACTCCTATTTGAGAACCCGATAAAGGAAGATGGAACCCCTTACGGAATACCGG
>JALVTI010000065.1 GCA_027035985.1 Aquificales bacterium
GCTTTGAAAACCCTAACGGCGTAAGAGGTTCTATCGAACCCGTAGGGTTTTATCTTGAAATTTTCGTTTCCCTCCAATTGGGAGGGGGTTAGTATTCCCTCCTCCAAGAGGTCTTGGATTGTCTTGTCCGTCGTTAGGCGAAACTTTAAGTCCACCTGCAAGAGGAAATCCCTATCGCCGTAAACCTTAACCAGGGGTGTGGGGTATAGGATTACCTCCCCCAGTTAGGTTTTTAACCTTTTCCTTAAGAGGTGCCTCCTTTGGAACCTCTCCTTTAACCTCCCCAACCTAATGATGTCCTCGATAACCCACTCGAGAACCTCCCGTCGGGGTTTTGGGGGACTCGCCTCCCCTCTGTAGGTGAGGATAAAAACCTCCTCCTCCCCGAGGTGGATTTCGATTTCATCCTTGCTCCTCTTAAAGGTGTAAAAGAGGATTTCCTCCCCCTCGGCGGTGTAGAAGGTCGGAGACTCCAAAAGGGAGGAGAGTCTATACCTCAAGCGGTTTAGAGTTTTCCTCTTCCCCTCGGTGGATGGGATACCTTTAACCCCGTAGAGGTGGAGTCGCAAATTTTCCCAATTAACACTTATAGGAAATAGGTTTGTGGAAATCCGTTCCATAGTCGGTTAAGAAAAATAGTTAACCCTATGGCTGTTTTGAAGGTCAAAAAACTCCGCCCTGATGCGGTTCTGCCGGTTAGAAAGAGAAAGGGGGATGCCGGTTTAGACCTCTACGCGGTCGAGGATGTCGTTCTAAAACCGGGGGAATGGAAAGCCGTTCCCACCGGGATAGCCGTTGAAATTCCCGAAGGGCATTTCGGTTTGATTAAGGATAGGAGCGGCTTGGCTCTAAAGCACGCCCTCCACTGCCTCGCCGGCGTGGTCGACGAAAACTACAGGGGTGAGATTAAGGTTGTGATGATAAACCTCGGCGGGGAAGAGTTCAAAGTCGAGAAGGGAACCCGCATAGCGCAACTTTTAATAGTTCCCTACCTCTCGGTGGAGGTGGAGGAGGTCGAAGAGCTGTCGGACACCGAAAGGGGGGAGAGGGGTTTCGGCTCGAGCGGTTTGACCTAATCCTTCAGTCCCACGGCGTGTTTTAATTGATTTACCTCCGCCTTTGTCATTTCCCTGATTTTCCCCGGCGGGAGTTTTCCCAGTTTTACGGGTCCTATTTGGATTCGGTGAAGCTCTTTGACCTTGTGTCCAAACTTCGCGAGGAAGCGCTTGACTATATGTTTTCTCCCCTCGTGGAATGTTATCTCCAACCTCGTGTCGTCCCCCTCGTAGCGGATGACTCTAACATCGTCCGGTTTGGCGAAGCCGTCTTCGAGCTCCGTTCCCTTTTTCATAGCCTTTAGGGTTTTGGGGTGAACCCTACCCTCCACGAGGGCTATGTAAACTTTTGGAAGCTTATACCTCGGGTGGAGTATCCTCTGCGCCAACTCCCCGTCGTTGGTCAGTATTAATAAACCGGTTGTGTTGTAGTCGAGCCTTCCGACGGGATAGACCCTTTCGGGAATCCTCTTTAGGAACTCGTCGAGGGTTTTCCTACCCCGGGGGTCTTTACCCAATTGGGTTAAAACGCAACAGGGTTTGTTGAAGACGAAATACCTCTTCCTCTGGGGTTTTATCAACTTCCCGTCGACCTCGACCCTATCCCTCTCGGGGTCTATCAGCATGCCGACCCTTGCCGGCTGTCCGTTTACCTTAACCCTCCCCTCCTCTATCAGTTTGTCGGCTTTCCTCCGCGCACATACCCCCGCGTCGGCTAGGAATTTGTTGAGTCTCACCCGCATAGGGATAGGAATTTAGTTTCCGCAAAGGGGTTTTGAAGTTTAATTACTCCTTGTGAAAGTCTTCGAAATTCTTCCAAATTCGACCTTTGACGGGAAAGGGGGAAAGGTTGTTTACAAACCTTCTTTCGGGAGCATAAAGGAGGAAGACCTCGTAAGGGTTGAGGAGACCGACCTAAATCTCCCCTTTGAGGTTTTAAACCCCATTCAGAGTGTCTTTTATAAATACTATAAAGGTGGGAATGCACTCGTTTCGGCGCCCACCTCCGCCGGGAAGACCGGCATAGCGCTCATTTTCTTCCACAACCGGAGCGGAAGGATAGTCTACACCGCCCCCACCAAGGCGCTCGTGGGCGAAAAGGCTAGGGAGCTAAAGGCTATATTCGGGGAGGTCGACATAAGGACGGGGGACGTTATAGAGGAGTTCAAACCAGTGCGCTCCCACGTGGTGGTCTCCACCTACGAAAACTTAGCCCTCGCCTTTAGAAACGACGCGCCGTGGACGACCGATATCGAGGCGGTTGTCGTCGACGAGGTTCATGCCCTCTTGGGAAACCGCGGTCTGGTGGTCGAGGAGATAATTACCGAACTGCTCCTTAGGGGGATAGACACCCTCGCCCTTTCGGCTACCGTCCCCGGTGCGGAGCGGCTAGCCCGCTGGCTGAAGGCGGAGCTCTTTATAAAGGGTTCCTGGCGACCGGTTCCCCTCGAGCGGGAGATAAGGAGCCTCAAACACTTCAAGGAATGGATAGACCCGAGGGAACTCGAGGAGGTAAAGGCTGACGAGCGCTTTGCCCTAAAGATACTCACCGCTTTATTCGAGCTTTCAAACCGAGATGAAAAAGTTATCGTCTTCGTTCCGAAAAAGACGATTGGCTGGAAGATGCTCGAATACGCCAACCGCGAGAGGCTCGAGATTGCCAACAAGACCGCCCCCTTCGAGGTGAAAAAGGAGGGGTGGGAGATAGCCTTTCACAACGCCGACGTGCCGAAGGAGGAGAGGGAGGAGATAGAGCGGGCTTTCAGGGAGGGGGAACTCAACAAACTGATAGCCACCCAAACGCTCGCCTACGGGGTCAACCTCCCCGCCGACAGGGTGATAATCGGCGTTAGGGGCTTTAGAAGCACCTCCAGCGGGGAGTTTGTGATAATTCCCGACGTCCTCGACATACTCCAAGAGGAGGGTAGGGCTGGACGCTTCGGGATTAGGGAAAAGGGGTATTCCCATATCTTGGTCTACGGTTCCAACCTCTCCCGTTTGGAGGAGAGGTTAAAGAAAGCCCTCGGGGGGAATTTCGAACCCTACCTCCAGAGGGAGGTCTCGAAAAACTTCTCCGCCCAGGGGTTGGGAGATGAGGCTTTCGGAAAGCTCACACTGTTTCTATTGGTCGCACTCCTCCACAGGGGGGAGGGGTTTAAGGAATTTCTAAGGGAAACCTTTTCCCTCCGCAGGCTCGCCGACCACCCGGTCGTTGCGGAGGCTATCGAGTGGCTCCTCGAGAGCGGCTACGCCGACAGCTCCTTTAAGCTCACCGAAAAGGGGCTCTTTTGCGTGAGGAGCGGAGTCCTCCCTGTAAACTTCGAGGAATACCTCCGAAGGAGGGAACTGCCCCTTCCCACCCTCGCGAGGATTAGACCCCTCCTATACACCAAGAGGCTCGACGGAATTTTCTACTTCGCCCGTTCGAGGGAGAGGTTTGAGGAAGACCATCGGAAGGTTTCGGAGATATTAATCCCCTGCGGGGGTGAGTGTTTCGAAGACAACACCGACCAGCTCCTATTTTTCGCCGAGGGTTACACCTTCTACTACCCCAACATATCCAACCCGCCGGGCGACTTTTCCTATCTCGGGAGCGATGCCCTGCACCTGCTCAGAACCCTTTTGGAACTGCGCCGTATCGGGGTCGAAAACCTATCCAACGAAACCCTGCTGAGAATTACCCACTCCCTCAAATACGGGCTAAAAATGGAATTCGCACCCCTAGGGGGAATAAAAGGAATAGGACACATAAGGGCAAACCTCCTAAAGGAACACCTCCAAACGGAGTCTATTAAAGGTTTGGATTTCACCCAAAAGGCGGAACTGTTTTTCGAGGAATACTACGACGAAGGGGTTTTGAGGGAAGCTCTTACCGAACTTTTAATGGAACTTAGAAATCTCACCGAACCGAGGGCGAGGAGGGAGGCTAATGCCGTTTTGGGGTATCTAAAGAGAAACCGAAACTCCCTGCTGGTGGACGACCGGATACTCCACACCTTCGGGTTGTTCCGATACGGGAGGAACTCCCTCGGTTGGAAGAGGGATGAGCTTTTAAACCGCCTGTTGGAGGAAGGTTGAATGCGGGTTGGCGTCTTCGACTCCGGTCTGGGCGGTCTCACCGTTTTGTCCGCCCTCCTCGAGGTCTCGTCGGGTGTCGAATTCTTCTATTTGGGCGACACGGCGAGGGTGCCCTACGGGATACGCTCCGCCGAGACGGTGGTAAACTACGCCCTCGAGTGCGCCGCCTTTCTGCACCGCTTCGACATAGACTTGCTTGTCGTGGCTTGCAACACCGCTTCGGCGAAGGCGACAAAAGCCCTTCGGGAGAGATTTCCCCAAACGGAGGTCTACGAGGTTATAACCCCCGCGGTGGAGGAGGTGTTAAAACTAAACCCCTCGAGGGTGGGGGTAATAGGGACACCCGCAACGGTGGTAAGCAATGTTTATAAAAACCTCCTTTTGGAGGGAAACCCAAACCTGAAAGTCCTCCAAAGGGCGACCCCCTTACTCGTTCCCCTCGTGGAGGAGGGGATAACCGAAGGCACCGTTGCGGAGACCGTTTTAAGGCACTACCTCGAGGGGTGGAGGGGGGAGATAGACACCCTCCTGTTGGGTTGCACCCACTACCCCCTTTTGGAGGAAACGATTAAAAAACTCTACCCCGAGTGGGGGGTCGTAAACAGCGCAAAACCCCTTGCGGTTAAACTCTCGAAACAGCTAACCCTCGGAGGGGAAAACAAAATACGCCTCTTTTTCTCCGACAGGAGCGCCTTTTTGGAGGAAATGGTTCAAAGGATCCCCTTAAAGGGGAAGTTGGAGGGAACGGAAATCTTTAGCTGGGAGGAAATCGTTATTTGAGATTTTTAACCTCGCAAGCGATATAGTTTTGGGCGAGCTTTTTGAGACCCATAGCCTCGAGGGTTTCAATCGAAATATTACCCGCAGGTAGGTTGTGGTCTACTTGGAATTTCACAACAGCCGCCAAGGTAGCGTCGTCGAGCTTGCCGTTGATAGGTCCTTTGTAATATCCGAGCTCTTTCAACCTGGCTTGGATTTGCTTAATTTCGTTGGGTTTTAGGTTTACATCGCAAAGAACCGCGTCCCAAATAACTTGGGGACCTTTAACCATAAAGGACTGTTTTGCAACGGCGTATTTGGGAGGCTGGTATTCCTTTACACAAGTAGCGTTTTGTTCGAGAACTTTAACCTTTATAGTTTTTACAACAGGTTTTACCCAAACCTTTTCACACTTTCCGGGTTGAACCAAAACTTCCCTCTTTAGCTCCAATGCGGGAAACTCTACAGGAATCTTACAATAAATACCGTTGTTATAAACCCACTTGGTTTGAGGGGGCAATTTTACAGTTTCAATTTTTTGCTCGTATTTGGGTTGAATGGCTTTATACTCGTAGTGTCCCGGAACGACAACAATTTTCTTTTCTACAACCTTAAATTTGGGAGGTTTAACGACTATTTTGTATCCGCCGTCTTTGGCTATGTACTTAATGATTATTTCTTTGTAGGTGGGAGGTTTTACCAATTTTCCGTAACAGCAACCGACGGGTGCATTTTGGGGATAGCTGGCAACGGGAGCCTGCTCTTGTAGGAGAGACCTTATAATAGCCAACAATTCTTGGGGAGATTTTTGTTTATAGGGACCCCAATCGGTATAAAGTCTTTCTTTTTTCTCAACAATAGTTTTTTTGGGTTGCTTTTGAACGGGTTGCTGTTTTTGGACGGGTTTTTTTTCGGTCTGTTTTACAGATGCAGGTTTTGCTGCGGGTTTGGTTTGCTTCTCTTGAGGGGGTAGGCAGACGGTATTACCCGCGGCGTCGACGATGTAATCCCCGTTATCGCAAGAAGGCAAGACTTCTATAGCTTGAGATGTGCCTATACCAGCAAAAGAAGCGGCAAAAATGGCACCTATTATTAAGTTTTTCTTGCTCATACCTTATATAAGCTTATTCCGAAGGCTATTTTTTGCAATGAGTGTTGCAAAGAGACCAAATTAAGTTTTAGTATGTCACAAAAGGTGGTGCGGGCGCCGGGAGTCGAACCCGGACGGCCATACGGCCAGCGGATTTTAAATCCGCCGCGTCTGCCAGTTCCGCCACGCCCGCTACCAAATAGTTTTATTTTATTTCCCAAATCGTGAAAGTGCAACGGCTTTATCCCCATTTATCTTGCCAACCGAACTTGTCAATAAACTCTTTTGCCTACCTCTACAGGGGTTTTAACTTTTCATTCCTATGACCGAAGAGAGGAAAAACGTCGAAAACCTAAACCCCGAGGGGGAGGAAAAAAAGGTCTCCCCCGAAGGTGGGAAGTCGGATGAGTTAAGGGAACTCGAGGAGCTAAAAAAATACGTCTCCACCCTCGAGGAGAAAGTCAAAAAGCTCGAAAACCTCGCGAAGGTTAGCAACGAGCGGTATATCTCCCTCCAGAGGGAGCTCGAATTCGTCCGAGACCGCCACAGGAGGGAACTCGAAGAGAAGACCCTTTACGGGATTGAGAAATTCGCAAAAGACCTCCTCGAGGTGGTCGACAACTTCGAGAGGGCTTTAAAACACATGGAGGGGATGGAGGGTTGCGGTGAAGCCCTAAAGGGGGTGGAGATGATTTACAGCCAACTCAAAAGGGTCTTGGAAAAGCACGGAGTCGTCCAGATAGAGGTTGAAAAGTTCGACCACTCCCTTTGCGAGGCTGTCGGAACCGTTCCCACCGATGAGGTAGAGGAAAACACCATTCTCGAGGTAGTTCAAAAGGGGTATAAACTTCACGACAGAGTTTTGAGACCGGCAAAGGTGATAGTCGCCGTTCCTAAAGAGGAGGTAACCTAAAGGGGGAGGGGAATTAAACCTCCTCCTCGACGGGAAGCTCCTGCCTTCCCTTATACTGACCGCAGAAGGGGCAAACCCTGTGGGGTTTTATTAGCTCCCCGCAGTTGGGGCAGGGAACGAGATTTTTGGGTTTAACCTTGTTATACCAATGGGCTTTCCTCATAGCGGTTTTAGCCTTCGATTTCCTCGCCTTGGGAACTGCCATCTCTCTCCTCCTAAAGGGTAATTTTCAGAGCAACCCAATTATTGTAGCATAGAGACTTTATTCCCCTTGCGGTTTGGATAGATAATTTTCCGGTTCGAGGCGGGCGTCTATTTGCACCTCGTAGGGGACTTTTTCCAAACCCTTTAACCCCTCGGGGAGCCTTTCGAAATCGCTTAGAAACCTCTCGCGGGCAACCCTCCAATCTCCCAAATCCTTAACCGGTTTACCTTCCCTTAATACCAACTCCACGAGGGGTTCACCCTCCGCCTCTTCCCCGTAGAGGGTTACAAAGTCGTAATCCATCCTTCCGTTGGAGTAAAAGCGGAAAACCTGTTTCTTAAAGGGGTAGGTCTTCTTTCCCTCGCTCAGCTTAAACTTCGGCTCTCCCGCGTATTCGACCAGTTTGTAGGCTATGTCCAGATAGGGCTTGTCGGCGGATGTGACATACCTCGTCCCAACCCCAAAGCCGTCAATCGGCAACCCCCTCCACTCGGCTATTTTGTATTCGTCCACCCCACCGCTGACGATAATCTTTACATCCTTTAATCCCTCCGTGTCGAGCAGTCTTCTAACCTCTACGACCAACTCGGGTATATCGCCGCTGTCTATCCGAACGCCGAGGGGTTTGTAACCCTCCTTGGAGAGCCCAACCACCAACTTAGCCGCCTCCAAAACGTCGTAGGTGTCTATCAGATAGACCGCATTTTGCGGGTAGTGGCGGTAAAACTCCCTAAAGGCTTCCTCCTCGCCGAAGACCATAACGTAGGAGTGAGCCATCGTTCCGCTGATGGGCAGGTTGTAGAGCATACCCGCTTCGAGGTTGGAGGTCGCATTCCACCCGCAGGTGAGCGCCGCCTTAGCCGCCGCATTTCCCGCTTCAAATCCGTGGGCGCGTCTATATCCGAAATCGACAAGCGTCTTTCCCCCCGCCACCGCGTAGATACGGGCGGCTTTGGAATTCAAAAGGGTTTCGAGGTGGACGATGTTCATAACAAAGGTTTCCAATATTTGGGCGGAGGGTAAATCGGCTTCCACTTGGAGGATAGGTTCCTCTTCAAAGACAATCCTCCCGTCGGGGATGGCGTAAATATTCCCCCTAAACTCAAATTGTTCGAGCCAATCGAGAAACCAATCCTTAAAGAGTTTTAAAGATTTCAAATATCTAAGTTGGTCTTTGGAAAACTTAAATTCCCCTATGAGGTCTAAAACCCTCTTTACCCCACCGGCGACGAGAAAATTCCTAACCTCGGGTAGTTTCCTAACGTAGAGGGAGAAAACAGCCCGTTTGGTCTTCCCCCTCTCGAGGTAGACCTGCGCCATGGTAAGTTCGTAGAGGTCGGTTTTAAGCCCGTGAGGTTTGAGACAATCCATACCTTTAATTAATAACCATCCCTTGACCCCACCGCTTTGCGGTGGGAAAATGCTCCTTAAATGTCTTTCGAACCTTTCGCCCCCATCGATTTGCCGTTTAAAAACGATAAAAAGGAGAAAAAAGAGGATGAGCTTACCCGCCTTCGGCGGGAATTGGAGCTCCGAAAAAAGGAAAATAGGGACTTAAAAAACCTCATCGAGCGGTTAAAGTTTGCACAAAACTCCGAAAGGAGAAGATTTGAAGAGGAAAAAAAACACCTCCTAACCCAATTGGAAAATTTAAAAACCGAAAATCTAAAGTTGAAAGAACTGGTCAACCACCTACAAACGGATATCGAAAATCTAAAAAACCAAAACGAGGAGATAAAAAAAACAGCCCTCCAATTTTTGGAAAAGTTGGACAGGGCTATGAGAAACCAAAAGGAGGAACTCCTAAATACAACCGCCACCCTTGTGGGTAAAGCCTTAAAGGAACTCCTAAAGAGGGACGAAGTTTGGGATGAAAAAAACTTAAAGAGTCTTTTTGAGGATATTTTTTCCCAAAAACTTTTTAGGGGAGAAATTACGGTAAAAGCCAATCCGCAGGATATGAAACTTCTAAAGGAGATTCTCTCCCAAAAACCCGATTTGGTTTTCGATATAGTTCCCGACCC
>JALVTI010000066.1 GCA_027035985.1 Aquificales bacterium
GTTTGGAGGAGAAAATAACAGCCCTAAACGTGGTCTATCCCAAGGACAAACCCATTTTGAGGTCGGTAAATTTCGAAATCCCCAAGGGGTCTAAGGTCTTCGTAAAGGGCGCCTCGGGGGGTGGTAAGTCGACCCTCCTAAAGGTGCTATCGAGCCTATACCTCTCCTACGGCGGTAGTTTGAAATACGACAAAACCGAACTCAGGGATTTTTTCCTCACCTCCTTCAGGAGGAAGGTCTTTTACATCTCCCAAAGGTCGGCTATTTTCAACGACACGGTTAGAAACAACCTACTCCTCGCAAAACCGAACTCAACCGAGGGGGAACTGAGGCGCGCCCTCGAGCTGGCGGAGGCTTTCTTCGTCTTCGACCTACCCGAAGGGTTGAACACGAAGTTGGGAGGCGGCGGGGTGGAGCTTTCGGGCGGTCAAAAACAGAGGATAGCGCTCGCGCGTCTCTTCCTAACCCGACCGGAGGTTGCCTTCCTCGACGAGGCTACATCCGCCCTCGACCCCGGGACGGAAAGTAGGGTTTTGAAAAATGTTTTCTCCCACCTGAGGGATAAAACCCTCTTTTTCGTGAGCCACCGACCGCAGCTTGCGAAACATTTCGACCTACTTTTGGAAGTCGAAAACGGAGAGGTCACCCTTAAAAAGGTGGGGGAAAACGGTTAACCCTCAAAGGGCTTTAAAACCCCTCCCTCGAGGGTATAGACCTTATTGAAGAACCTAAGCAGGTTTAGGTTGTGGGTTACCACCAAAAAGGTGGTTCCCCTTTCGTTTAGTTCCTTAAAGAGGGTGAAAATCTCCTCCGACTGCTTGGGGTCGAGGTTGCCCGTAGGTTCGTCCGCCAAAATGAGGGGAGCCCCGCTCACAAGCGCCCTGCCGATAGCCACCCGCTGACGCTCCCCTCCCGACAGCTTTGGGGGTTTGAAATCCCTTCTGTGTTCCAACCTAAGAAGCCTCAAGACCTCTTCTATTTTCCTTTTGAGGTTTTTCACCTTTAGGAGTTTCCCGAACAACTCTAGGTTTTCGTAAACGGTGAAATCCTCCAAAAGGTAGTGAAACTGAAAGATATAGGCTACCTTACCCCTCCGGAATCTATCCCTCTCCCCTTCGGGGAGGTTGTCTATCCTCCTTCCGAACAGATAAACCCCACCTTCGGTGGGAAGTTCGAGACCACCTGCTATGTGGAGCAGGGTGGACTTCCCGCTCCCCGAAGGTCCCAAAATCGCGACGAAATCCCCCCTCTTAAGGGAGAGATTTATTTCCTTCAGCACCTCGACGGTTCCGAAACGTTTCTTTACACCTTTGAGGGAAAGGATTTCCACCTCCTTCCCTTTAGCGGTATCTTTCATCAAAACCCCTCTAAGGAATTTTGAAAAATCCTTTCCCATTCGGTTGAGGGAATACCCGAAGGGCTATCCTCTATTCAATTAATGGAGTTTATTATCCCCTCCTACGCCAAAATTAATTGGGGGTTGTGGCTTTTGGGTCGACGTCCCGATGGCTATCACGAAATATTCACACCGATACAGAAAATAACCCTTTCCGACATAGTGAGAATAAGACCTTCTTCTTCCCTAAGTGTGGAGACCTCTAACGGTATTCCTCAAAGGGATAACTTTGTCTATAAAGGTTTGCTCCTCTTTGAGGAAAAAACCGGTATAAAACCCCTTTTTGAGATATTCATAGAAAAACACATTCCGGTCGGTAGTGGATTGGGAGGTGGAAGTTCAAATCTTGCAACCGTTTTAGATTTTGTAAACAGATATTTCGGGAGCCCGCTTACGCGGGAGGAATTAATCGACTTAGTCGCACAAATTAGTAGCGATGCCCCTTCCTTTTTCTGTAAAGGGATTGCGATAGCCACCGGCAAAGGGGAAAGGGTCAAATGTGTGGATATCCCAACTTTCAAAGGAATAGAAATAACCCTTTTTGTGCCTAAAGGTATTTCCTCTCCAACCGGGGAAATCTATTCCAAGACTACCCCCGAAATGTTTGTTAAAAGCGATAAAATCCTCCACTTGGAAAAACTTCTACTGCGGGGTGACCCCAAAAAGTTTTTCGAGATTTCGGAAAACCCTTTGGGGGAAATATTT
>JALVTI010000067.1 GCA_027035985.1 Aquificales bacterium
CCTATTCTAATTATGCGTTAATTTCTAAGGGTTTGGGTTGCTGTGCCTGGTGGGGGTGATTGGGACCCGCGTAAACCTTTAGTCTTTTCATCATTCTGTGTCCCAGTTTGTTTTTGGGGAGCATTCTCTTAACGGCGAGTTTGATAACTTTCTCGGGATTACGTTCCAGCATCCACTTTAGGGGGCGTTCTTTAAATCCGCCAGGGTAGTTGCTGTGCCATCTGTAGAGTTTTTGGTCCATCTTTTTACCGGTTACCCTTATCTTTTCGGCGTTTACCACGATAACGAAATCGCCGAGGTCTTGGTCGGGAGACCAATAAACTTTGTGCTTCCCCATAAGGATTTTAGCTATTTCGCTCGCCAGCCTTCCCAGGGTTTTACCGGTAGCGTCGACTATATACCATTCCCTTTTAACTTCGTAGGGTTTAATTCTATAAGTTTTCATCTCGTCCGCTCCTCAAAAGGATTTTTAAACCGAAAATGCTTATTATAATTAAAACCGCTAGGATTTATCAATTGTGCAGTCTAGTTATAAATTTTAACTTTATATCTATGACTCAATTGAATTTTTATGAACCTATCTATGATATTACAGCAGATGCCGGTGTTAGGGTGAAAGGAAAAGACTTGAAACAGGTGTTGTGTAATCTTATTCTCGCAACTATTAATGAAATGGTAGAGCTATCAAAAATAGAACCTAAACAGGAATTGACAGTTAAAGTTTCTAGTATAGGTTTTCCTTATTTATTGACGGATGTAGTAAATAAAATTTTATACCTTTTTGAGGTTAAAAAATTTATTCCAGCTCAGTGTGAAGTTTTGGAGTTGTCTCCTGAGGGAACAACCGTAACAATCCTTTTAAAGGGAGAGAAGTACAATCCGCAAAAACATGGGAAGAAATTACTAATAAAAGCAGCAACTTATCATAAACTCTCTTTAAAAAAGAAGGATGAATTTTTTGAAGCAGAAGTAATTTTTGATATTTAAAGATTAATCAATTGTTTATTGATTAGAATTTTAACTTTATCGCTTTTGAATATAAAATCCAAAACTTCTTGTAATTTTTGCAAATACTGACTTTTCCTAATTTGGAGACTGTAAAGCTGCTTAATATCCTGAGGAATGTTTTGGGTTTTGGTAAAAGATAGAATTTTGATAATTACTATTCCATTAGAGGTTTCTAGAGAAATCAACTTTTTTCCATTTAAAATTTGAAGTAAAACTTCTGGACTAAGCTTGAATTTTTCTAAAAGTTCATAACCTAATATTTCTCTAGTTTTAGGTTGTATTTTATATTGCCCTTTTAGGATTTGGGGGATAAGGTTATGCATATTTTTATGCAGCCATTCTACACTTTTAAATTGTTTGTATAGCTCTACTAATTGAGATTTTATTTCATTAAAGGATGTTTTTTTTCTTTCTGCAGGTTTATAAACGCCTATTAGGTAATAACTTCCATCTTTTATGATGGAAATACCCTTGGAATTCTCAACTTTTTGTATTAGTTGATTTATTGTACCATTTTCAACAGTAGAGTTTAAAGGAATAACTTTAAAAGGTTTTAGGTCTTTTTCCAATTTAAGTTGTTCAATAATTTTTTTAGCCTCTTCTTGTGTTTTAGCTCTAAATATTTCCACATGAGGGGGAAGTGTAGTATAGAATTTGTCTTTCAGCTGGTTATAAAATTGTTTTAGTTCCTCTTCAGACGGAGTAATTCTGAGATTAATATCTTTATAGGTAAGGTTATAAAGTTTTACTTTTAATTGTATTAAAAATGGTAAAGTTATTGTTTCCAAAACTAAATTATTGGTATATGAAAGCGAGTATACAGCTTTCTTATATTTTGCAGCTTCTAACCATTTTTTCACAATCTTTTTGAAAAATTCGGGACTTAACCGTGAGCTTTTAAGATATTCTTGGAACAAAGAAAGATTAAATTTACCTTTTTTAAAGAATAACTTTTTTATAAAATTTTTTATTTCCTCTTCTGAAACATAAAACCCATCTTTTTGAGATAGATAAACCAGAATAGCTAGAATAAGTAAGTTGTTCAAAGCTTCTTTTTTAAGTTTATTTTCGGGTAAATTATATTCCATTCTA
>JALVTI010000068.1 GCA_027035985.1 Aquificales bacterium
GAAAGAGGTAATTTGAGACCTTCGAAAGGTGAACCTAAATTTCTCCCGATGCGGAAGAAACAAAGGAAAAAAACCCCTTAGGGGGCTAGGAAGTTTCCGTCCAATAGGGGTTTCTCTTTGTCGTTGAGGATGGTAAACTCCCCTTGGTCGTTTATGGAGAGCATAACGTCTTGGGAAATCCTGTAGGCGCAAAATTGGGCGCCGCACATGGAGCAGAATTTCGCCGACTTGAAGCCTTCGCCCCCGTGGGCTTCGTCGTGGTAGGCGCGCGCCGTTTCGGGGTCGAGGGCGAGCTGGAACTGTTTCTCCCACTCGAAGTTGAAGCGGGCTTTCGACATTTCCAAATCCCAATCGCGGGCGCCGGGCCAGTTTTTGGCTATGTCGGCGGCGTGGGCGGCAATCTTGTAGGCGATAACGCCCTGTTTGACGTCCTCGATATCGGGCAGTCCGAGGTGCTCCTTGGGCGTGACGTAGCAGAGCATGGAGGCACCCTTCCATCCGGCTAGGGCTCCGCCTATGGCGCTACCTATGTGGTCGTATCCGGGCGCCACGTCGAGAACGAGGGGTCCCAATACGTAGAAGGGCGCCTCGTGACACCAGAGCTGTTGAATCTTCATATTGAATTCGACCTCGTTCAGGGGAACGTGTCCGGGACCCTCGACCATAACCTGAACGTCGTGCCTCCAAGCCCTTTCGGTGAGTTCGCCCAAAACCCTCAGTTCGCCCAGTTGGGCGTCGTCGGTGGCATCCTCTATGCAACCGGGTCGCAGCGCGTCGCCGAGGGAGAAGGAGACGTCATACTTTTTGAATATCTCGCAAATCTTGTCGAAGTTGGTGTAAAGGGGGTTTTCCTTCCCGTGCTCGACCATCCACTGGGCGATAATCGACCCACCCCTCGAAACTATTCCCATAACCCGGTGGTTTATCAGGGGCAGGTGTTCGCGCAGTATACCGGCGTGAATGGTCATATAGGAAACCCCTTCGCGGGCTTGCTCCTCTATAACGTCCAAAATGAGGTCTTCGGTCATATCCTTTATCGAGCCGGCGACCTTTAGCGCCTCGTAGATGGGAACGGTTCCCACGGGAACGGTGGAGACCTCCAGTATAGCCTTTCTGGTCTCCTTAATGGCGTCGCCGGTGGACAAATCCATGAGGGTGTCGGCGCCATACTTAATCGCTACCTTCGCCTTTTCGACCTCGGTCGGTATGTCGGAGGCTAGGGCGGAGTTACCTATGTTGGCATTTACCTTTACCTTGGAGTTTCTGCCGATACACATAGGCTCTAAGTGGGTGTGGTTGATGTTGGCGGGAATTATCATCCGCCCCATAGCCACCTCGCGGCGGACAAACTCGGGGTGAAGCCCCTCCCTCTCAGCGACATATTTCATCTCCTCGGTGATAATACCTTGACGGGCTAGGTGCATCTGGGTTTTATTCCTAAAGCGTTTTCTTCCCTCTATCCAAGGAGTCCTATCGACGGTCATCTCCAAACCTCCAAAAGGTGTGGTTTTTATATTAGACCCCCCAAAGCGGTCGGAAAAAGTGATTTAATCACCCCGCAGATTTAGGAGAGCTTTCTATCCCTTCGACGGAAGGTGGAGAGAAATAACCCTTCTGGGGTAGTTTGAAAAATCCTCAAAAAGGACTTTATAGGGGAAAACCCTCAAAAGGGAAGTCTCCCGAAGGGCTAACCCAATTCCTCGAAGGTAAACATGTCGTTGGTGTAGATGCATATCTCCGAGGCTATTTTCAGCGCCTCCTCAACGATTTGGCGGGCGTCCATGTCGGGGTTGTTTCTATAGAGCGCCCGCGCGGCGGCTAAGGCGTAGTTTCCCCCCGAACCTATAGCCAATATCGGTTCCTCGGGTTCTATGACGTCACCCATGCCCGAAAGGAGGTAAATATGTTTTTCGTCCGCTACGAGCAGGAGCGCCTCGAGCCGTCGGAGGGCTTTGTCCATCCTCCACTCTTTAGCCAGCTCGACCGCCGCGCGGGTCAGATTCCCCCTGTGCTCCTCCAGTTTGCGCTCGAGCCTCTCCATGAGGGCGAGCCCGTCGGCGGCACCGCCTGCAAACCCCACCAGCACCTTGCCGTGGTAGATTTTCCTAACCTTCTTTGCGGTGTGCTTTAAGACGGTATTTCCAAAGGTTATCTGCCCGTCCCCGCCCATACAGGTCTTCCCGTCCTTTCTAACCACCAACACGGTGGTAGCCCTTCTCTCCCTATACTCCATCGGCGGTCAATAATTTTAAACCCGCTATGGGGAAACTCTACATCGTCCCCACACCGATAGGGAACCTTAAGGATATAACCCTCCGGGCGTTGGAGGTTTTGAAAGACGTAGACATAATAGCGTGCGAGGATACCCGCCAAACGCTGAAACTCCTAAACCACTACGACATTAAGGGGAAAAAACTCATCTCCTACTACCAACCGAGGGAGGAGGAGAAAATTCCGCTCCTCTTGGGGTTGCTGAAGGAGGGCAAAGATGTTGCACTGGTGAGCGATGCGGGAACGCCCGGCATTTCCGACCCCGGCTACCGTCTCGTGAGGGCGTGCGTGGAGGAGGGTATAGAGGTCGAATCCCTTCCAGGGGCGACCGCCTTTGTCCCCACCTTGGTCGGAAGCGGTCTTCCCACCGACAGGTTCCTCTTTCTCGGTTTCCCACCCAAAAAGGGCATTGAAAAGTTCTTCAAACCCTATAGGGGCATCGATGCCACTTTTATCCTCTACGAGTCGCCCCACAGACTTTTGAAAACCCTCGAGGCGGTTAGGGACATATTCGGAAACCCCCCAACGGTGGTGGCAAAGGAGCTTACGAAACTCCACGGGGAGTTTATCAGGGGGGAGACCACCCAGGAGGTTATAGATTTCTTTAGGGAAAACCCCGATAAGGTTAGGGGTGAGTTTGTAATTCTCTTCCGCCCAAAGGTGGAGGAAAAAGAAGACATAGACCTCGAAGGGGAGATAAAAAGGTTAAAAGAACAAGGCATGGGTGCAAAGGAGATTTACAAAACCTTAAGGGGGAGGGGTATAAAGGTAGACCGCAGGGAGGTTTACAAAATTTACGAAAACTTAGGAGGGTAGGAGAAAGGTTTCCGTATAGGGTTTGTTTAGGAAGTATTTTTCCAAAACCAGTTTTATATGTTTCGGTTCGACCTTTTTAATGTTGTCGAAGAAGTAGAGGGCGTAGTTTATCTTCCCGGCAACGGTTTGGGAATATCCGTAAAAGGCGGCTTCGTTTTCCGCCTCCTCCTTTTCGAAAATTTCGGAGTTTATAAGCCTCCGCTTGAACTTTTCGACCGTATCTTCGTCGACCGTTTCGTAAATCTCCTGCAAAATCTCGAAGAGCCTTTTCTTATAGGTCTCTATGTTGTCGGGGTGGTGGCTGGCAGAGACCACAAATATGTTGTCTCTGCTCCGTTCAAAGTCGTAAGAGTTTATTGCGTAAACGATTCCCGCTTCGCGGAGTTCTTGGTAGAGAATGGAGGTTCGACCGCCCGTAAGCATTTCGTTCAGCACCAGTATGTCGTAGTCCTCCAAGGTTGCCAGGGGTGCTATTCTCCACCCTATGAGGGAGTAGGATTTATCGCCTCCTATACGCGGGTCTCTCAAAGTTTTACTCCTAACCTTCAGTTGGGGAGGTTCCTCGGGAATAAACCTTTTGGGGACGGGTCTCGAAGGTTCACCGGCAAAGGTCTTTTCCACAAATTCCCTGACCTCTTGGGGGTCTACCTTTCCAACCACAACGA
Organism: Aquificales bacterium; assembly: GCA_027035985.1. Lineage (GTDB taxonomy): Bacteria > Aquificota > Aquificia > Aquificales > QOAS01 > QOAS01. The sequence goes on from JALVTI010000068.1 coordinate 3,753, forward strand.
CCGTTGCATTTCTCGGTTGGTAAAAACTCCTGTAAAAGGAGAGGAGCATCTCCCTCGTAAACCCCTTAATGGTCTTTTCGTAACCGATAATGGGGTCTCTGAAGGGGGAGACCTTATACATCTCCTTTTCGAAAATCCACCACAGTTGGGTTGTGGGGTTGTCCTTTGCCCTGTAGAGCTCCTCGAGGACGATAGGCTTTTCCTTCTCTATCATCTTCTCGTCGAGTGTTGCCCTCATCGTGAGGTGAAAGAGGACGTCGAGCCCCTCCCTCCAGTAGGGAGCGGCGATATTGACGTAGTAATAGGTGTACTCCTTGGAGGTTGCGGCGTTTATATGCCCCCCTAGGCTCTCTATAAGGGCTTCGGCTTCGCCGTAACCGCATTTATCGTTTCCGTTGAAGAGCATATGTTCCAAAAAGTGGGCTATACCCTTTTCTTTCTGCTTCTCGTAAACGGAGCCGACTTTAAACCACACTTGGAGAGAAACCACTTCCGTATCCTCACGGGGGTGAACTATTAGCCAAAGACCGTTCTTGTAATGCCTTATCAACAAATCCTTTTTCTCCACCAATTGCATCAAGGATTTAATGTATCCTTTCGGGGATTGTCTCCCTGTAGAAAACCGCCGGTGGATAGAAGGAACTTATTTTTCCTTCAAAAGGTTTGGAAATTTCTAACCTCTTGCGGAATGTCGATTTTTCTCCGACATTAGGGAAATTTTTTGAGAAACTCAAAAGGGAAATTTTGAAGGAAGAGAAGACCCTTAGGAGGGCCAGGGATAGGTGTAGATACCGTAATGGAGGATGTAATACCTCAGGAGGAAACCGCCAAAGAGCACCAACAGGGCGGCTAGGGGAACTAATATCCTTAGGGAGTGAACCTTAGCCGCTATGAATTCCAAAATCCAAGGGATTATTAGCCCGAGAAATAGGAAGCCGCCGACAAAGCCGATATCGGATAGCATGTGGTGGAAGGTGTATTTACCGCCGGCATAGGCGTAGTAGAGGTAGTTGAAGTAAGCGCCTATGGCGAGTAGCTCGAGACCTATGAGGGCGATATCCACCCACTCAACTTGGTGTCCGATGTGTTCCCTAAGTTCCTTAGTTTGCTCGTCCTTGCCGTGGGCGAAGTAAGTCCAGAGCATATACCAAGCTGTTCCAGTAGAAAGTGCCGAAATTAGGAATAGCACCGGTAGCAGAGGGTGACTCCAGGCGGGTATGGAAGGGGCAACCGAAAGTAGGAAACCGGTATAAGCCATAACTCCGAGACCGAAGAGGATGGTGAGCCATCCCCAGAGGGCTTGGAGGGGTTTTAGGAGGTTTCCGATTTTAACGATAAAGCCGATATGTTTCAATATTGCGGTTCTGTCCGCCATGGAGAGCGCCCAAAGCGTTCCGAACAGCGAAAAGAGCACTATAAAGTTTGCACCCCACTGAATCCAGGGATGGAAGTTTCCATTAAACACGGCGGCACCAAAGAATGCATATACCACCTTTAGGATTTGCAGGATATGCCCGTGGATAAAGGATTCCCAGACGAACATATCCAGTATGAGGAAGATACCACCGAAGTTGACAAATAGAACACCTAGCAGTGTAGACCACGCGAACATGGAGGGGTCATCCTTTTTAAAGATATGTTTGTACATTGCGGCTAAAAAGCCCATAGCCGCGCCCAAACCGCCCAGAAATAGGTAGATGGCAATACCAACACGCCAGTGGTGCTGGGGTTCAAAGGTTAAAAATTGGGAGTAATCCAAAGCTATCATCTCCTACACCTCCCTAAAATTATTCCGCTTCTTCGGGGGTTTTTGCGGGAAGGGTATCCAATCCTACATAGAAAACTTTGGGGTCGGTTCCCAGGTAAACCGCCAGGGGTTTAGCCCTTCCGCTTCTCACCAAGTCGGCAACGGGGTCATTGGGGTCGTTGAGGTCTCCCCACATACGGCAGTCGGTGGGACAGGTTGCCACACATGCGGGTTCTAAGCCCTTGGTAATCCTGTGGTAGCAGAAGGTGCACTTATCAATGTGTGGAACCTGGTGAATGGAGAACTCTTCCCCGAAAAGCTCCTTATTCTTGACGACGTCCTCGTAGTCGTAGCGATATCTGGCATCGTAGGGACAGGCGGTAACGCAAGCCTCGCAACCTATACATAGGTCTTGGTTAACCATAACAACCCCTTCGGGGGTTTTGTAGGTTGCACCCGTGGGGCAGGCGTAGTAGCAGGGGGTATTTTGGCAGTGCATGCAGAGCCTGGGGAAGAAGATACGACCTATGTTGTCGCCTTTACCCACCTCGGCTTGTTCTACTTTAGTCCTCCACTTCTCAGCCCAATAGGGGGATTGGTTTTCCTGGGCACAAGCCGCCATACAGGCGTTGCAACCCACACAGGTGTTAAGGTCGATAACAAAGACCCAGTTCGGAAGATTTTTATTTTTAACTTCGCTCATCGCTTACCTCCTCAAAAAATCCAAGGAAAGGTGGTTAGGAAGCGACCTTCCTAACCTTAACGGTGGTCTCATCCCTCGTATAACCCGCTATGAGGGGTTCCACCTCGTAATGAACCATATCTATATGTCTAGCCGCTTTGGGAGGTCTCACAGCGTAGTGGAGTTCAGGCGCTTCGGTTCCTCCGTTGAAGGGAACAAATACCGTATCCTCCCTAATCCACTCGGTGAGGAATACATAAGCTTTCATCTTCCTATTGGGGTCTTTGGTATTGATAACCTCTATAAGGTCACCGTCTTTGATACCCAGTCTTTGGGCTGCTTTAGGGTGCATCCAAACCCTGTAATAGATTTCGGGGAGTTTCTTCCATTCGGAGATTGCAACCAACAAGGGGTTATCCAAAGTGTGGATACCGGTGTGGGAGAATATGGGTGCCTTTCCGTGGGAAACGAAGAATTCGTCCCTGTCGAGGTTGTTTTCCTTCCTCCTTAGGTGAACGTAAGCGCATAGAGAGTCCCAGTTGGGGAAGTATCCGAAGAATGCTTGAACCATCTCAAAGATGGTGGAGTAAATCTCTACCCTTCCGGAGGGTAGGGAGGTGGGTATCTTTTCGGGGATAGCCCACTTTTCCAGAAGTTCCTCAAGGAGTTCGATGTTGAGGACACCCTTTTGGTCGAGTTCCCTCTTAATCACCTCTACCGGTTTGCCCACCTCTTTGGCAACCTCTTCAAGGGTAAACTCGTATAGCCCCTCGGTGAAGGGTTTTCCTTCCTGCAGGGCATTGAACACCTTTTGGGATAACTCTTTGTAATCCCATCCGTTGGAAACTGCCAAAAGTTGTAGAAACTCTTTTGCACCTTCGATGTAAGCTTGCCTCATCGCTTGAGGATTTTGCATAGCCTGGAGGGCTTTCTGCTGTCCTTCAGGTGTGGAGAGGTCTATACCCATCTTTTGCATCAATTTCTGCGCACCCTTCATGGTGGAAACGAGGTCGAAGAATATATCCACCGCGTGTTTCGTCCTATCCATCGGTTTGTCGAGAACGGGCAACCTCTCTATAACCGCGAGGTGGTGGGAGTTACCCTTTCCGAGAATTTCCTTCCTTTCGAGGAAGGTGGTATCGGGTAGTATCACGTCGGCGTAGGCGTTGGAGTCGGTAGGCATGGTGTCGATAAAAACAACCAGCTCGGCTTCCTCCATCCATTTCTTCCACTTATCCCCGTAAGGGTTACCGAGCACGGGGTTGATGGCGTATCCCCATATAGCTTTAGGTTTGTAAGTCTCTCCGTTCCACTTAACTTGACCTTCAAAGGCTTTATCCCATCCGTAATCGCCGAAGGCGGGAAGAGCTACACCGGGTTGTTCCTTTTGGGGGTTTTGCATAAATTTGAGCCATTGTTCCAAACTTGTAAGAGCCTCTATCGTAGGATAGCCAAATATGGTGGTTGCTAAAGGAACGGGATTGCCTTTCATAAATTCCTGAATAGCTTTGGGATTTTGTGCATTAGGCATTACAGCTCCGAAGAAGAAGTCTAATAGTAGGAACATTCCCGGCATCTTCATAATGGGATATTCGGGGTTGGGTTTTATCGCCATAGGAAGGGCTACATAGGTCTTTCCGTTCTTCTGCATCCACTCCCAGAATTTGGCAACCTTGTGTCTGTATTCGCCGCCTACGATATAACCGCCGATATTGTCATGTCCGTTGATGATAGCCTGGAGCATAGCCAAAACTTTCCTTAGCTGAACGGTGTTTGCGTAGCGGGCGTCGTAAATACCCGGTTCCACGGCGGAAGGTCTCTTGGTGGCGAATTTAATGGCGGTTTCCCTTATATCCTCGGCGGGGATACCGGTTATTTCGGAAGCCCACTCGGGGGTGTAGGGTTTGGTTTTTTCCTTCAAGAGTTCCCAAGCGGTTTTCACATCTTCAATTGCAGGATTTTGCTTTTTGAGGTATTCCAAAATCTGTTTCCTAGCCTCTTCGGGGAGTTCGAGGGCGGGTTCTACGGGGGTGCCCTGGGTGTCCGTTTTGTTGTGGTTTAAATAACCCTGCAATTGGGCTACGCGACCGTTTCTCTCGTCAAATACGTAGAAGTGTTTGTACCACAGCCCCATAGGATTGGGATTGCCATTTTGGTCTACCTTATCCGCCATCAACCACCAAGTTTCCTGTTTGGTGACGGGATGTTTCATCTTCACGACCAAGAAGGGGGCTGTGGTGTGGTATTTGAGGAAATCTACATTGTGGGCGTAAAGTTCCTTACCGTAATACTTCTCGTGTAGGACTACGTGGAGCAACGCCAAGGCGAAGGCGAGGTCGGTTCCCGGTTTAATCCTAAGCCACTTGTGAGCCCTGGCAGCCGCCTCCGAACGCCTTACGTCGACCACGTAGACTTCCGCACCATTTTTGAGAGCCAAACCGAAGCGGTGAGCCCTGCCAGTTGAAATTCCGGTAAGCGATGCGTTGGAACGGACTATAAGGATAAAGTTGGCGTTGGGAAAGTCGACGACCATTTCGTCGTGGGTGTTGAAGTATCCAAAGGTCACGTGTATACCGATATGCTCCATTCCGACGCAGTTTTGAATAGGGGCTGCCCAAAGATTGAGCGTTTGAAAAGCAACTATGGCTGGTAGCATAATGGGTCTGTATTGGGCACATCCGTGCCATCCGCCCAGGAAGAGAATTTCGTGGGGTTTTATAGAAAAAATAGCGGGCTAAAACCTCCTATCTATGATACGGGGATACAGCCCGCCTGCGTAAGCAGTTCTTAGCTATTGACAAATTAAAATTCTGTTTTAAAATTAAAAGCTTAACATACCC
>JALVTI010000069.1 GCA_027035985.1 Aquificales bacterium
GATATTGTTTATATCATTGTTTATGAAAGTATTGATGCCGTTCAGAAGTTAGCTACTCAAACGGGTCAGCAACATCAAATATCAAATGCTATAAATTCATTTTTTGGAATTCATCCTAAAACTTTACAGAATTTGGGTGTGGATTGGCAATACAAATCTAGTTCCAAATATTCGGGTTCTACACAGCAATCCGGTGTCTTATCTACAAGATTGGCAGCTTATGTAAAAAAGGTTTATCCAAATGGAAACTTATTAATAGAAGCCAGTAGATATATATACCTAAATGAAGCGGGACATAAAATAATCTTAAGAGGAATTGTTCGTCCTGAGGATATCGGACCAGATAATTCCATACCATCTTCTAGAATAGCCAATTTGGAGATTATTTATGACGGTAAAGGATATATGGTAGATGCTTCCTCTCCTGGTTGGTTTACAAGATTTTTAGCTAAAATTTGGCCTTTTTAAATAAAAGACCAACAAAGCTACCTTTTCCATATCCCTCCTTTGGGGGATATTCCCTTATATCGGTTCCAAAAATGGTCTGTCCCGCTTTAATCAACCTCAAAGAGGTGTTTTGTTCGACCGTGGATATCAGCTCTTCGGTTCCGAAAAATGTAGCCTCTCCGTAAAACTTACTGCGGTTTCTTTTCGCCTCATAAATTCTCCCCAAGGGACTGTTTTTATCCACAAAGGCTATTAGAAAGTGACCTCCGTGGAGCAGAATCCTTTCGACTTCGAGCAGTGCGGCAAACGGGTTGTCCACAAAACATATGGTCGTAACCATCAGGGAGAAATCGACCGTTTCTGAGCCTATCGGCAGTCTTTCGGCGATACCCCTAACCGCCTTTATACCCCTACGTTTGGCTATTTTTAACATTTTGGGAGAAGGATCGACCCCGTATGGTATCCCCAAAGGGGCGGCAAATCTTCCGCTTCCAACCCCTATCTCCAATCCTCTTTTTACAGGAATACCCTTGAGAAGGAACTTTAACAACCGTAATTCGGAAAGATAAAGTGGTTTATTTTTTTCAAACCAATTCTCGTAATGGTTTGTAAACCGTTCGAAGGGTTCTATTTTTGCCATTTTTTTGTTTCCATGACTTTTATTTTTTCCTTTTTATTTTAGGTATTGCAATATAAGAAAATAGTTAGCACCTTCGGAGGTGAGAAAATGCTGGTGACTTTTATCCTTTTTGTGGTAGGAATCGTCGCAACGGTTCTCCTATTTTGGTTAATAGCACTTATTTACGCACCCAAAGGGGAGTCGGTTGCAAAACACGTTCCCTACGAGTGTGCCGTTCCGCCCGAGGGACCCCTACCCAAGAAGTCCAATTTCCGTTACTACTTCTTTGGGATTCTATTCCTGACGATGGATATGGTGGGAATGTTCGTGGCTTTGGAAGCAATAACTAATGGAAAAGGCTTTTGGATTTACTTACTCTTTGTTATACCTCTACTTCTCGCCATCTGGCACATCATAGGAGGGAAGCGTTATGTTGACCAAGTTTCTTGATTTTTTCGGTTGGGCTAGGGCGAACAGCCCCTGGATGGTTCACTACTGTTCGGGGTGCTGTTCCTTGGAGATATTGGCTCTAATGGGTCCCCGCTTTGACTGGGAGAGGTACGGATTTTTGCCCGTTCCCTCCCCAAGGCAAGCCGACTTCATAGTTATTACCGGTTTGGTCTCCAGAAAGGTTTTACCCGTCCTTCTGATGACCTATGACCAAATGCCCAAACCCCGTTACGTATTCGCCATAGGGGCTTGCGCCTTCGACGGGGGTCCCTATTACGATTCGACTTCGGTCGTGACCAATATACCCGAAATACTCCCTCCCGACGTTTTCGTTGCCGGTTGTCCGCCCACACCGGAGGCTATCCTCGACGGCTTGCTTGAGATGAAAAGAATTATTAGGGAGAAAAGGGAAGCTCGCGCCGAGAGGGAGGGGACTTGGAGGGAAATCCTCAAACAGGAATTGAAAAAAAATCCCCTTCTATCGCAACAACCCTTCTTTGTTGGCGGTTAAATCTTGACAACGGCTTTGGGTTCTTTTTTTACTTATTCTCAATTTTTTTCGGCGGGAGGACGCTAATGGGTTTTGAGAGCTTTGCCAAAAAGATGGAAACATACTTCGGCGTGAAAGCCGAGGAATACCCCCAAAACAGGGTGGCAAAAACCTATATGTTTAAAATACAACCCCACCACATAAGGGAGGTTGCCAAACTCCTCAAGGAGGAAGGTTTTAATTTCTTCCACACCCTGTCGCCGGTGGACTACTCCCCCAAAGGTAGGGGATTGGAGCTCAATTACTTCTTCGAAAGTATAGAGGAAAGAATTTGGGTCTTAATTAGGACGGAAGTACCTTTGGAGAATCCGGAAATAGATTCGATTCACGATATATTCCCCGCCTTGGAGGCTTGCGAGAGGGAGGAGTGGGAAAAATTTGGAATTAACTTTAAGGGACATCCGAGGCTCAAACCCCTTTTGCTCGACGATACCCTTCAGGGAAAATGGGTTCAGAGGAAGTCCTATATACCCGAACCTCATCGAAAGTAAGGAGGTAGCCGTATGTATAAGGGAGCTCAAATAATTACCCAACCGGTCGGTAAAGAAGGCGACCTTATGGTCCTGAACTGGGGTGTTCAGCACCCGGCTTCGGGACCTATGCGGATAAAAGTTTGGCTTGATGGCGAAAAGATTGTAAAGGTGGAAAACGACCCCGGCTATGTTACCCGAAACCTCGAAAAGATGCTCGAATATCGCACCTGGGAAAACGCCGTTGTCAACGTGGAAAGAATTTGCTTTATCGACGACCTGGGAACCATACTGAATTGGGCGCTCGCCGTTGAAAAATTGGCGGATGTCGAAGTTCCCAAAAATGTCCAATACTTTAGAGTAATCCTCGCCGAGGTGGGAAGAATTGTTTCCCACCTCATAGGTATTGGCGGTATGTTTGGAGCCCTCGGCGTTGCGACCCCCACGATGTGGGTTCTCGCCCTGAGGGAGTACTATCTCGACTTCCTGGAACACTATTCCGGATATAGGATTTCCACGGCGGCTATTGTTCCCGGAGGTGTCCGCTTTGAGCCCAAAAAGGAGGATTTCGACCTACTTAGGAAAGCCGTAGAGGAAACGGAGAGGAGATGGGACGACTACAAAGAGGTCTTTATCGATAACCCGACCCTTGTAGAGAGGTATAAGGGTATCGGGATTATTCCGAAGGAGCTGGTTTTCGAACTGGGATTGAGGGGTCCCGTTGCGAGGGCTTCCGGCGTCGATTACGACCTGAGAAAGCGTTATCCCTATAGCTCCTATGAGGATTTCAACTTCAAAGTGGTTGTGAAGGAAGAGGGAGATGCCTACGCCCGTTTCCTCGTCGTTCTCGAGGAGATAGAGGAATCGGTAAAAATCATCAAGCAGGCGCTGGAAGGAATGCCAGAAGGGGACAAGTGGAAGGTTCGTATGCCCAAAAAGATTAAGGCGGGCGAAGCCTATTCCGCCGTCGAGTGGGCGAGGGGAGGCATCGAATACCACGTTGTCAGTGACGGCGGAACGGGGGCTTACAGGGTGAAGATTTCGGCGCCTTCTTTTATGAACATTTGGGCTTTGGAATATATAGCGCCCGGGCACAAGCTCGCCGACCTGGCAACTATTTTTGCAAGCCTCTACATCTGCCACGGAGATTTGGACAGATAAGGGGGGAGAGCTATGGATTTGGCGTGGGTTTTGTTCAAAACGTTGGTATTTCCCGGCGTTACCTTTTTGTTGTTGGTAATCTTTGCCACCTTTTACCTGGAGAGGAAACTGGTAGCCGATATGCACGGTAGGACGGGACCTTACTATGTGGGACCTTACGGTATTCTGCAAACGGTGGCGGATATTTTCAAAATCCTTCAAAAGGAGGTAATTATTCACCGTGAAGCGGATAGGTTCCTATTTCTTATAGTTCCCGCTGTTGCTTTCATAATGGTTTCCCTTGTTGCGGCGTTTATTCCCTACGACAAAAACCTCTGGATAGTTTCAACCCCTTACGACCTCGTCATTTCCTTAGCTTTGCTAACCTCCCTGCCTGCAATATTCCTGTTCGCCGGTTGGGTTTCGAAAAGTAAATATCCCTTTATAGGTGGTGTAAGGGTTATAAACCAGCTCATTTCCGGCGAGATACCTCTTTGGTTGGCGGGTTTGTCGGTAGCCCTCTGGTATGGAACCTTCAATTACGTCGAAATAGTGGAGAAGTTCGATATTATAGGGTTTCTCGTTAACATCGTCGGATTTTTAATCTTTCTGGTGGCTATTCTAATAGTTGCCGACAGACCCCCCTTCGATATACCGGAGGCGGAACAGGAAATCGTATACGGATTTCTCACGGAATATACCGGCGTCGGCTACCTCCTATTGGCGGGCGCCAAATTCCTCGAAGTTTTCGTTTTAGCGGCTATGACTGTAACCCTCTTTTTGGGAGGTTTTAAAGGTCCTTTCCTACCCGGATGGGTTTGGTTCTTTATAAAAGTTTTCGCAATTTATTACCTAGCCTTTGCAATAAGGGCGTCCACTCCTAGGATAAGGTTGGACCAACTCATCAAGTTTACGTGGACGGTATTGGTGCCCCTTTCGCTGCTAAATATATTGCTCGTTTTGGCGGTTAAAGCGCTTTAAGGGGGAGGGGAAGTTATGTTAGGCGTTATATTGGAAAAAATTGTTCTGGTAGCTTCCAGGGCTGTAAAACCAAAGGATACCCATTACTATCCGGAGAAAAATCCGGATGTGCGTAAGAAGCCCGAAAAATTTAGGGGTAGGCACTTTATAAATGCGGAAACCTGTATTGGCTGCTACGCCTGTGAGAGGGCTTGTCCGATAGGCGCCATAATAATGGTTCCCACCGGCTTAAAGCGCCCCAGGGCTATGCCCGTTGTCAATCTAGGAAGGTGTTGCTATTGCGGTTTGTGCGAAGATTCCTGCCCCACCAAGGAAAAGTCGATATATCTAACCGAAGACTACGACATTGTGGTGGAAGAGGTCGAATTGACACCCCTATTGGACGAACTTTGGGCGAAACCCGTGGGGGATATAACCAAAAATCCGCTGGTTGTGAAGGACCTCCAAAAGCAGAAACAACAGAAGGAGGGTAAGTAATGCTTCTCTACTTTTTTATCCTATTTGCAGTCGTGGTTGCAACCGCCATAGCCGCGATAGAGTTGATAAACTTTATATGGGTTTTGGTAGCTTTCGCGGTTTTACTCACCGAGATAGCGCTCTTTTACTTCTCGCTGGGATTTCCGCTACTGGGAGCCTTCCAACTGGCGATTTACGCCGGTGGTGTGGCAATTTTGGTGCTGTTTGCAATTCTTACCATAGGTGAAAGGGAAGAAGAGAAGAGGGAGAGTAAATTGGCGGCAGGCGTGGCGGTAGCCACATTTATAACTGGACTGATAGCCTCCATATGGACCGGACTCCACACCAAGCCCTACCTAAACATATCCCTGGGGGAACTCGGAAAGGTATTTGTTGATAAATATGCAATATTGATAATTCCCCTCGGATTTACCGCGGTAGGCATAATTTACGGGGCCTATTACATACTTTCCAAAAAACTCCAGAGGGAGGAGTAGAAATGACTTTCACCAACGAATCGATGTTCTGGTTTTTGCTGGTGGCTATATCCCTGCTAGCCATAGGTATTTACGGACTACTCTCCAAGAAATCAATACTGAAGATGATTATCTCGATAGAGATTATCGTTAATGGGGCTAATGTGGGTCTGGCGGCTTTTGCCACCCAGCACGGGGCGGATGGCGTAATACTGGCGTTTTTTGCTATAGCCTTAGCCGCCTTAGAGGTTGCGGTCGGTTTGACATTGCTAATAATTCTTGCCCGTAAATATGGTATTACTTTCCCCGAAAAATTAAACAACTTGAGGTGGTGAGGGATGGAGTGGCTGATATACCTATCGGTGTTCTTGCCGGTATTTGGAGCACCCCTAATTTGGTTGGTTAGTCATTACACCGACCGGTGGATTTCTTGGTATCTATCTTTGGCTGTTACCGGACTGTCCGCGGTTATTGCCCTGACAACCTTAGTTGGAGTAGCAACCGGGCACCACTATGAGCATTCCTTCGTATGGTTCCAATTCGGTGATATAAAGGTGCCCTTCGGGATATACGTAGACGGGCTGTCCGCCGTGGTTTACGCGATGGCGGCACTCCTCGGATTCTTAATCGTAATGTACTCCCGTGGTTACATGGAACACGATGAAAGTCCCCACCGCTTTTTCATGAAGGTAACCTTCTTCATCGGCTCCATGCTCGGCTTAACGGTTTCCAACAACCTACTCACTATGTTCATCTTCTGGGAGTTCATGGGATTGGCTTCCTACCTTCTTATCTCTTACTGGTATTACAAAAACAGCGCCGCCGATGCGGGACTCAAAGCCTTTTTAATGACCAAATTCGCCGACGGTTTCTTCCTCGCCGGAATTGTTTTGCTGTGGTGGTACGCCGGAACCCTAAATGTAAACGAAATTAACCATCTAGCGGAAACCCACACCATACCGGCTTTGGTTGCCGCCGCCGCCGCACTACTGATGTTTGGCGGTGCGGTGGGTAAATCCGCCCAGTTCCCCCTATTTCCCTGGTTGCTCGACGCTATGGAAGGTCCCACCCCCGTTTCCGCATTGATTCACGCCGCAACCATGGTTAACGCCGGTGTCTTCCTCGTTGGAAGGTTGTTCGACTTTTACCTCTATTCCAAAGTGCTATACGTAATCCTCGCAATAGGTGCCGTTACCGCGCTGATAGCCGTCCTCGGTGCAATGGTTCACCGCGAAATCAAAAAAATCATTGCCTTCTCCACTATGGAAAACCTCGGATTGATGTTTGTCGGTCTTGGGGCGGGCTCGCTGGCGGCGGGTATATTTCACCTCGTGTCCCATGCGACCTTTAAGGCGCTTATGTTCCTATCGGCGGGTAACGTTATACACTTCACCCACGAAAAGGACGCCTTCAAAATCCGCGGATTGATAAAGGTTATGCCCTATACCGCTATTCTCTTCCTCATAGCTGTGCTGTCGCTCGCCGGTATACCGCCTCTAAGCGGTTTCTTCTCCAAAGAGTGGATAGTTCACGAGGCTAAAGAAGCGGGTGACCCCATAGCATTCGCATTCGTTTTAACCGCCGCCGTTCTCACAATCTATTACGGTTTCCGCCTGTGGTTCCAGCTGTTTACCGGGGAACCCAACGAAGTTGCGAAAAAGGCTAGGGAAGCCTATCCCGTTATGCTGATACCCCTTTTCGTCCTCGCGGCATTAACCTTTTTGGTTGGAATATTCCACCAGCCCATTATTCACCTAATCGAGGAGCACGCTCACATTCCCCACGATTGGGCTTTGACCGTTCTAGTCTTCTCCCTGATGGCGGTAGCGTTTATTCTTTCGTGGCTTATTTATTACAAACGTGCTATTGACACCACCGTGTTGCTTAAAGACCCCATAATGGCAATGTTGAATAAGACCTTTTACAATGCTTTCTTTATAGACCACCTCATCCGCTGGCTGTCGAAGAACTTTATCGTCGAATTCCTCGCATGGTTGGCTCACTGGATTGATAGAAACGTTTACGACTACATCGTTAATGGGGTTGCGAGGACTGCGCTTTGGACTTGGGAAAAGGTTAGGGTAATCCAAACCGGTAATCTCATCCATTACCTAACCATATTTGTGAGCGGAGCGCTAATTCTCTACTACCTCTATTTGGTAATACTCTAAGGAGGCGAAGAGATGCTGCTGAGTGCTATACTTTTACCGGTAATTCTCGCCCCCTTTGCCTACTTTTTCGATAGGCAGGCGAAGTACTTCTCTTTGGCGGCGGGTATTTTCGTCACCCTTATAGGGGCGGTAATGTGGTTAAACTATCCCGGGCACGGATTTGCCTTCGAACAAAACATTCCGATTCTGCCGCAGTGGGATTTCAACCTCCACTTGGGTGTAGACGCTTTGGCGATAGCCTTGATAACGCTTACCGGAATAATTGCGATACTTGTAACCCTTTCCTCTTGGAATGTTGAGCGCCCGGGCGCCTACTTCTTCCTAATTCTGGTATTCCTGGGCGCTATGGTGGGCGTTTTCGCCTCCCTTAACTACCTTTGGTTTTTCATCTTTTGGGAATTTACCCTCGTTCCCATGTTCTTCCACATAGGTATTTGGGGGGCTGAGAACAGGATTTACGCCGCCGTAAAGTTTTTCCTCTACACCCACCTGGCGTCGATATTCATCTTTCTCGCAATGCTTATCATCTACATCAAGACCGGACACTTCGATTTCGTCGCAATAAAGCAGGCTAATATTCCCATCGACCTGCAAAAGGTTATTTGGGCGTTGGCGTTTATCGGCTTTATCGTTAAAATGCCCGTCGTTCCCTTCCACACCTGGCTTCCCGACGCCCACGTTCAGGCTCCCTCTCCCATTTCGGTAATCCTGGCGGGTCTGCTCCTAAAAATGGGGGCTTACGGACTCTTGAGGTGGAATATCGAGCTCTTCCCCCAAGCGTCCAAACACTTCATCTACCTAATGTTGGGTATAGGTTTGTTGACTGTTTTCCACGCGGCGTTTAAAGCACTTTACGAGGACCACGTTAAGAGGATGGTTGCATACTCCTCCATAAACCACATGGGATTGGTATTGGTTGCCATAGCCACGCTAACCGCCGCGGGTATCAGCGCCGCGATTTACGAAATGGTAGCCCACGCCTTGATAATTTCCCTAATGTTTATGATTGCCGGATATATCCATCACATTACCGGCACCTGGTATATCTCCGAAATCGGTGGCGG
>JALVTI010000070.1 GCA_027035985.1 Aquificales bacterium
AGGTTTGTTTGCAAAGGTGAGGTATATGGAGTTAAGTGGTTGGAGGAGAAAGCTTACTATTTTGACCTATTTAACCGCTTTGGGGGTCGCCTCCTATGCTTACGCCTAATTTCTCACCCAGCGTATAGAAAACCTTTAAAACCTTTAAAAGGTATCGGCGCATATTATTTTCCCCTTTATGGAAAGGGTCTATAAGATAGCCGTTTTGAAAGGGGACGGAATTGGTCCCGAAGTGATAGATGCCGCGCTAAAAGTTTTAGACAAAATAGCGGAGCTATACAACGTAAAGTTTGAATACAGAGAAGGTCTTATCGGCGGTGTGGCAATAGACGAAACGGGAAAACCCCTTCCCGAGGAAACCCTTAAACTCTGTCTCGAGAGTGATGCCGTTTTGCTCGGAGCCGTTGGCGGACCCAAGTGGGACAACCTACCCCAGGATTCGAAACCCGAAAGAGGTTTGCTCCAAATCAGGAAGGCTTTAAATCTCTTTGCAAACCTCCGTCCGGTCAAGGTCTTCGACGCACTCTTGGATAGCTCTCCCCTCAAGCCGGAAATAGCAAAGGGCACCGACCTAATGGTGGTTAGGGAATTGGTTAGCGGTATCTACTACGGCGAACCCAGGGGAATTTACGAAGAGGACGGTAAGAGATGCGGAAGAAACACCATGAAGTATTGCGAGGACGAAATTGAAAGGGTAGTGAGGAAAGCCTTTGAAATAGCTCAAAAGAGGAGGAAAAAGCTCACCAGCGTGGATAAGGCTAACGTTCTCGATGTAAGCGCACTCTGGAGGGAAGTGGTTAACGAAATAGCGAAGGACTACCCCGACGTGGAGCTCGAGCACCTCTATGTCGATAACGCCGCAATGCAGCTCGTGAGAAGACCTTCCACCTTCGACGTTATCGTTACAGGAAATATCTTTGGCGATATACTCTCCGACGAGGCGGGTGTAATACCCGGCTCTCTGGGAATGCTACCCTCCGCTTCTATCGGGGAGAAATACGCCCTCTACGAACCGGTTCATGGCTCCGCTCCCGATATAGCGGGACAGGGTATAGCCAACCCCATCGCGACCATTCTCTCGGCAGCAATGATGCTCAAATACTCCTTTGATATGGACGAAGCCGCACAGTTGGTCGAAAGGGCTGTCGAGGAAACCCTAAATCAGGGTTACAGAACCGCCGATATTTACTCCGAAGGAACCATTAAGGTTAATACCCAAGAAATGACCGACAAAATTATAGAAAACATTGAAAGGTTGACTAAAAAATAAACCCTTACAAATTTTTCTTTTTTTCTTACTTTTCCTGGATACGCTTATCTATACCTACCGCATATGTTACTAAGGTTTCTGAATCTCCATTAAGGGTTTTATCGGTATGATAATAAAAACCTTTTGGTATGTCTAATAAACTGGTTATTCTCGGTGCCCAATGGGGGGACGAGGGTAAAGGTAAAATAGTCGACCTGCTTTCGGAACATTTCGATGTTTCCGTTAGATATCAAGGCGGTTCTAACGCGGGGCATACGGTTGTTATAAATGGTGTTAAATACGTAATGCACCTTCTACCAACCGGTATTCTCCATCCCCACAATGTCGGTGTAATAGCTCAAGGAATGGTGGTAGACCTAAAAGCCCTTAAAGAAGAAATCGAGGATATAGAATCGAAGGGAAATAGAATACTCCATAAGCTTTATATCAGCGACCGCGCTCACGTGGTTATGCCCTATCACAAGCTTTTAGACAAATTGTTGGAAAGGAAAAATGGTATTGGAACTACTTTAAGGGGTATAGGTCCCGCCTACATGTTCAAGTTTATGCGTAAGGGTATCCGTATGGTCGACCTCTTCGACCAAAAGGTTTTTGAAAAGAAGATGGAGGAAAATATTGAATTCGTTAAGGATATAGCGGAAAAGGTTTTCGGTGAAAAGTTTGAAATAGACACCCGTTATATTGAGGAGGAAGTGGTTAGACCTTTTGAGTTTTTCAAAGATAGGGTGATAGATACCGCCAAATGGTTGAGAGAAAATACCAAAAGTGTTATTTTCGAAGGGGCTCAGGGGACTCTTCTCGATATAGATATGGGAACCTATCCCTACGTTACTTCCTCAAACTCTTCGGCTCTCGGTTTGGCTAATGGAACCGGTTTTTCACCCAAATACTTTAAGGATGCAAAAATTTACGGCGTTGCAAAGGCTTACCTAACCCGAGTGGGAGGGGGTCCTTTCCCGACGGAGCTCCACGGCGAAGAGGCGGAAAAATTGCGCGAGAGAGGAGGAGAATACGGCGCAACTACGGGGCGTCCACGCCGTGTAGGATGGCTTGACTTAGTTGCTTTAAAACATGCAGTTGATGTTAACGCCCTTGACGGCATCATACTCACAAAATTGGACGTGCTTGATGGATATCCCGAAATAAAGGTTTGCGTTGCTTACGAATATAACGGCAAAATTTATAGAGATTTTCCCGCTTCTTTGGAAGTCTTGGAAAACTGCAAACCTATTTATGAAACCCTACCGGGGTGGAAGGAGAGCACCAAAGGTTTAACGGATGCATCAAAATTACCCGCTAACGCCAAGAGATATTTGCGGTTTATAGAGGATTATATAGGTGTTCCCATCGTTATGCTCTCCACAGGTCCCCAAAGGCACGAATATATCTTTTTAAAAGAAATTGTTTAACAATCCCCGCCGCTTCGCGGCGGGCTTTTTCTTTTAATTAAAGTCTTTGATGATTAGGCTTGTCGTAGGTCTTGGAAATCCGGGCGAGCACTACAGGGAGACCCGCCACAACGTCGGTTTTATGGTTATAGACCACCTTGCGAGGCGTTTGCGTTTGAAGAAATACGAGGAGTGTTGCTTTTCCCACCTCTACAGGAAAAACATAAACGGGGATACCGTCTATTTTGCGAAACCCCAAACCTATATGAACCTTTCGGGGGTAGCGGTTAAAAACCTCCTAATGGATTTGAATTTGCTTCCCGAAAACCTCTTGGTGGTTCACGACGATTTAGACCTACCTTTGGGTCATACGAAGTTGAAATTCGGAGGTTCCTCCGCCGGTCAAAAGGGTGTCGAAAACATCATTAAGGAGCTAGGAACAAAAAACTTCTACCGCTTAAGGATTGGGATAGGCAGACCCAAGGAAAAGAGGCAGGTGGTGAACTACGTTCTGTCGCCCTTTAGCCCCGAACAGCGCCCCGTCATCCAGAGGGCGATAGAGAAGGCGGGCGAGTGCATCCTAAGGGCTATCACCGAGGGAATAGAACCGGCTATGAATTTCTGCAATAGGAATGCTTGAAAAAAGTCCCCAAAGGGGAAGCCTATTTTCCGACCGCCTTTAGGAGTTTCCTCAGGTTTTTCTCCATAAGTTGGGTGTAGTTTCCCCTTTCGTATTCCACCAAAGGGTCTAACCCTACCGCCTTTACCCCCGTGAGGGAGGAGAGTTTCTCCGCTATCTCCCTCCCCTTGGGGTTGGTGGTGGCGTAGAGGATTAAAACCCTCCCTTTGTCGGGTAAGTTTTTCAAGGTTTCCACCGTCTGGGTGAAGGTTTTGGGAGATATCCCCACCCCTCCATGGGTTTCGAGAATAGCCAACACCTCGAGGTTGTAGTCCCTGCAGAGCCACACGAAGGCGGGGTGAACCATAACAACCTTTAACCCCAAGGGGATAAGGCTTTTGTATTCGGCGTCCAACCTTTGGAGCCAACCAATCAACCTTTCCCACCTGTGGCGGTCTATCTTTAAACCCCCCACCGAGGGGAGTTTCTCGGCAAACGCAAGCCACCTTTTGGGGGAAAGCCAGAGGTGGGGATTTGCCGACTCGGGGAGTTTGAGGAGTTTTATAACCTCGACCCTCTTTTCGGGTGGGATACTTTTGGCAAACGGCTCGAGGTTTCCTATTAGGAAGACCTTTTTAGCCCTCTCGACGGCGACGGCATCGCGGGGTGTGAGGTCGTAGAGGTGGGGATTTTGTCCCGGTTTTACCAGCTGGTAAACCTCGTAGGTGGGATATACATTTTCAACCACCCAGGTGAGGGGGAATATAGAGGTTGCCAAACGGGGTTTTTCCTTTTTCCCACCGCAAGAGGTGAGAAGAAAAAGTGTTCCCAATAGGGGTAAAAGCAAATATTTCAAAAACCGCATAGGGGGAGTAATTTATGCCCCGCTCCACTTGGGGGAAAATTGACTTTTTACCTTTTAGTGGAGCAAAAGAAAAAAACACCTAAAGGGAACCCTATCAATCGCTCCCTTGCAAGTGGTCGAAACCTTTGATATCCAACCTCCTCCCGTCGGCGGTGTATATCTCGCCTTTCCCCTTGGAGGTTATTCTTCCCACTTTAAAAAACCCGTAAGGGGTTAGGTCTATATCGGACGCCACGAGGAGCTCGTAATCCTCTCCACCCCTTAGGGCGTATTCTATGGGGTTTTTTCCCCTTTCGGCGCAATACTTTTTCAGTTCCTCCGAGAGGGGTATCCTTTCCAAATCGACCACCGCGGTGAAATTTTTGACCATTTTCCCGAGGTCGGCTAAAAAGCCGTCGCTTATATCCATGGAGGCGTTGGCGTATTTTTCCACTACGGGGGACAAATCCAAACGCGCCACCGGTCGGAGGTGTCTCTCTATCAGTCTCCACTCGTGGGGCTTGTAGTCCCTTTTGTCCTCCAGGAGGAGTTCCAAACCCGCCCTGCTATCCCCCAAAGTGCCGCTTACAAATATTTTGTCCCCCACCTTTGGGGTATCCCTAAAGATAACCCTTTTAGCCTCCCCCACGAGTGGGAAATCCAAACAAACTTTTTCCCCCTTTGTGGTGTTTCCGCCTACGAGGGAAAACCCGTAGCGGTTTAGGGCTTCGTTTATACCCCTGTAGAGGTCTCTTACGTATTCGACCTCCAGGTCGGGTGGAAGAGAGAGGGTGATAAGCCCCCACAGGGGTTTTCCGCCTTTGGCGGCTATGTCGCTCACATTTACCGAAACGAGCTTCCAGCCGACCGCATCGGGGGGATAGCGGCGCAGGAAATGGATGCCCTCGACGAGGGTATCCACCGTAAGGAGCAGTATCTTTTCTCCAGACCTTACGAAAGCGGTATCGTCCCCGAAGTCCCTAATTAGGGAAGGGTCGTTATTTTTTATCTCCCCCGTGAGGAGCGCTATAAGACCGAACTCTCCGAGGTCGGAAACCCTTTTTCCCATTTAGGGATGATGATAAGGGAGAGACCACAAAGGGGTTACAGTCTATAGATTATCCTTCCCCTCGTCAGGTCGTAGGGGGTGAGTTCCACCTTCACGCGGTCGCCGGGAACGATTCTTATAAAGTGAACCCTCATCTTACCCGAAAGGTGCGCCAAAACCTCGTGACCGGTATCCAGCTTTACCCTAAAGAGACCGTTGGGAAGCGCCTCGGTAACCTCGCCTTCCATAACGATACCGGTTTCCTTTTTGTGTTCGTCCTGTTTTTTCTTTTTCCTACCCATCAAGGTTTAATTAAGTTTATAGAAGTTTTTGCAACAAGGGAAATCCCCGCGCTTCGCGCGGGCTTCTATTTTTTTCTTTCGAAAATCTTGAAGCAGTTTGCAAACTTTTCAACAGCCTTATCGCACCAGCTCGGCTTGTATTCGCATAGGAAGTAGGTGAAAGAGATTAAAATAGCCAAAGTTCCCCAAACGATACCTATAAAGAAGATACCCCAACGTTGGAATTCACCAATTTCCTCCATTTTCTCCCTCTTGAGTTCAATAGGGAAATTATGCAACCTTTCGAGGATAAAAGGGTAAAAGTTCTCCTTTTGTTGGTTTTGGCTTTAACCTACCTTTACGGGGTTCACTATCTGCCCCTTCGGGGGGAGGAGGCTAACCGAATTTTAACCGCCTACGAGATGGTCTACTTTCACGACTGGTTTAACCTTACCCACTTGGGGGAACCCTATTATTCGAAACCACCCCTCTTTATGTGGCTCGTTGCTCTATTTTCCAACCTCTTCGGGTGGTCGCAGGAAACTGCCAGGCTTATAAGTGTCTTATCTTCCTTTTTTACCGCTGTATTGGTCTACGTTTTTTCTTTAAAAGTCTTTAAAAACAGAGCAATAGCAACTTTGTCGTCCCTTATTCTATTGACCTTTGGAGATTTAATTCTCTTTTACGGATTTGTTGCAGAAATAGACGCCTTCCATATGTTTCTTTTTACCCTATCGGTGGTTGCTATATTTTGGTTTTTATCCAAAAATAGGGATATCCTTGCCTATGCCACCGCGGGTTTATTCACGGCTTTACTATTCCTGACAAAGGGCTTCCCGGCTTTTTACCATTTACCGGTAACGTTTCTTATACTTCTTATCTACTTCAATAAATGGAAATCCATCCTTTCACCCAAACCTTTGATTGGATTAGCCTCTCTAATGGTTCCTTTGAGTGTTTGGTATTTCAATTTAAAAAATCCAAATATTTATCTCGCCGCCCTTTGGAATGAAAGTTTTCGCAGAACTCCCTTAGGTGATGAAAAAGTTAAATTAATTCTGAAACATTTGGTGGTATATCCACTATTGAATTTCCGCCAAATGTTACCGCATAGTTTTTATGTTTTCTTTAATTTTAAAAAGATTCGGTATATTTTCACCAATTTCCCAAAAAAGGGAATCTTATTAATAATAGGGATTTCGCTTATTAACTACCTCCCCTATTTGATTTCTCCCGGTGCAAGGGGTAGATATTTGTTGATTGTTTTTCCTTTTTTTGCCATCTTGCTTTCCATACTTTTAAATGAATTCTTAATAAGGAGAATACAATTTTTCAAATATACCTTTATAGGATTGGTATTTTTATCAATCACGGCATGGTTTTTAGCTTTGAAAAATCTAACATTTTTTGAAATTTATGGGTTTCTTCCACTTGTAATGGTTGGATTGTTTATTACCTTCTCAATCTTTTTAATGTATAGATTTCAAACTTGGTTGATTTTTACCATCCTACTTCTTGCAGTGGTTAAATTTGGATACATAAATTATTACGCACCTTTTAAGGAAAAAAAACACCCGGCGCGGGAAATAGCTATAAGTTTAGCTTCTGCAATCCCAAGAGGTGCCGTCATTAGGTATATCCCTAAAGAGATTAATATGGAGTTATGCGCCTACACCGATTTATATACAAAAGGTATAGTATTACGCAATAAGGGAAAGTATTTTTTAACAACCGTAAACGACCTTCCCAAAGGGGACTATAAAATTCTCAAAACTTACAAGGGTTGGGTTGTAGGTATCCTAAAAACGGAATAAATGTTTTTAATATCCATTCAATGGAGAAAAAATATCTAATCTCCTTAATAGGAGTTTTGGTTTCCTTTCTTTTATTCTCCTGCGCCGAGAGACCGGTTATACACGAACATGCCTTTATTTTACTAACCCACTACCAGGAAATGTCACTAGGCGATGAAGCGGCTCGTGAAATTCTAAAAAAGGAAAAACTTGTTAAAAATCCTAAGATTGTTAAAAAAGTTAAAAGAGTTTTTGACCGATTAATAAAAGCCCTTCCCCCTAAGTTTCAAAAGCTTTATGATTGGAAGGTTTACGTTATAGACAAGGATATTATCAATGCATTCGCTTTACCCAACGGAAATATTTTTGTTTATAAAGGATTAATTGATTTTGTAAAAAATGATGACCAACTAGCCGCCGTATTGGGACATGAAATAGCTCACGTAATATTACGGCACGGAGCGGAAAAAGTAAGTCAAGCCCTTTTAGCCCAACTGGGAGGCTATATTTTGCTTTCAAAAGTTTCCCCTGCAGAAAGGGAATTGGCGGCTAAGCTTTACAACTTGGGTATAAATGTCGCCTTTTTACTTCCCTATTCCCGCAAACAGGAAAAAGAAGCCGACATAGTCGGGATTTTAATAATGATGAGAGCGGGTTATAATCCCGATGAGGCAATAAAACTTTGGGAAAAAATGGTTGAAAAATTTGAGAAAAAAGAGCCGCCCGAATGGCTTTCCGACCACCCTGCAAGTAAGGAACGCCTCGACTATATCAAAAAGGTGGTGGAGTTTCTAAGGAAACATCCCCAATACGTGGAAAAGTTTGAAATTCCCCAAAAGCTGTTGGAGGTCGATTGAAAATCTTTCCCCTTGTAGGGGGTTTTTTTCTCCTTTCCCCTCAACGTGGAGACTTCTAAACAAACCCTTTGCGGGTGTTGGATAAAAAGGAAAACGGAAAGGGGTTAGGAGAGATAGGTTTTCTCCTTTAGTTTGGGTTTGACCTTTTCCTGATACTCGTCCCAGGACATTTCGAAAATCTCGTCGAGGGTAAAGCCGAGGTCTTCGGCGAGCTCCTTGGAAAGCTTTTCCATTCTGAGAAGGAAATCCCACTTGGTGTAAATTTCCTCCTTAATCTTGTCGAGGATTTCGGGCATTTTGAGGACGTGCCTCCACCTGGGTTGCATTGCGATGTAGTCCTCTATAGGTTTGGGCTTGGAGGGTTTTACGTTTATCCTCCAGAATTTGCCCTCTATAACCTCGTAGAGGGGCCAGTAGAGACTTTCGGTTGCCAGTTTGAGAACCCTAAAGGCGTCTTCGGGCTTGGTTCTCCAGGAGAGGGTGCAGGATTGCAGAACGTTTATGAATTTGAAACCTTTAACGTCTTTGGATTTTCTAATCTTACGGGTGAAGTCCTTGTAATTGAAGGGATTTGCCTGCGCGGTGTAGGGTATCTCGTGCGCCGCCATAATGAGGGTGAGGTCTTTCCTCTTTTCCTCCTTACCCACGA
>JALVTI010000071.1 GCA_027035985.1 Aquificales bacterium
TTTTTTTTACTTTCCCCCTTTCGGTTTTAAAAGTTCTTCAAGTTCCGGTATGGGAATAACTTTTTTAATTTCACCCGCTTGGGGAGGTTCTCCCCTTAAATAGTCTTCGTTGTAAAACCTAATATGTAGCTCAACTCTTGCATTTTTCTTTCTCAGTAGACGGTTGTCTCCGGTATATATTGGGCGGAGCGAATCGTAAGCCTCGGCTACTAAGTATTTTTTATCCAATCCTTGGGAGATAAAAAATCTGACCACTTCCGTAGCCCTTTTTGCCGACAAAACCCAATCGTCGGGTATCCATTTATATCTCGGTTTCTCCCCGGGATAGGAAAATCCCTGAACCACTAACCGGTATTTTTTATCCTTTAATTCCTTCAAAATAGGTATTAATTTCTTTAGAGCTTCTTTAAATTTTGGTTTTAAGTGGAAATCTCCTTCATCGAAATTTACCCCGTAGGGAAATCTAATAGTTATCTCATTTCGAGAGATGATAACTTGAAAGGCATTGTAACCGTGGATTTGGGATAGGATTTTCTGCGCCTTTACAGCCAATTTGCTAATTTGAGGAGGCGAAATCGGAGGGGGTATAACCGAAGCCGGAGGCGGTATATTTCTTCCCCCTTGAAAAAAGCTTATCCACTTTGTAAAGGAGGTTATATCGATAACCGACATGGAGTATAGGAGGATGAAAAAGGTTAATAAGAGTGACATAAGGTCGGAAAAAGTTGTCATCCATGCGGGAAATTTTGGACAATCCTCCGCTCCACCCTTATTTTTTTTAGCCATTTTTTACCCCTTAAATTTTCTCGGCACCAACAAAAATCACGATGTCTATTCGGCGATTTTTAGCCCTTCCCTCCGGTGTGGTATTGGGGGCGATTGGTTCGGTATCGGCATAACCTGCAGTGGAAATTTTATCTTCCGGAAAACCCCACTTGATGAAAAGTTTCGTTATGTATATTGCCCTCAAAAGGGATAAATCCCAATTATCCACTATCAATGGATATTTATAAATGGGTTTACTATCGGTGTGTCCCTCTATGCGGATAGGAGCCCCTAAGCGGGTGAGAATTTTACAAACCTTTTTTAGCAGAGGTATATATTTGGGGTTGGGAACATAGGAGCCTTCGGCAAAAAGGTAATCCGCCGGAATTCTTAGAACCAACTCTTTAGCCTTTTTAATATCTTTAACGGGAATACCCGCCTTTTGGAAAGCCTCTTTAGCCTCCCCCGCCGCATTTTCTACATCACTCCATTTTTCGGAACGCGGATACATCTTTATGGGGGGTTCTATACTGGTTTGAACTTCGGATGGAGGTTTTGTTTCCTTAACAATGTTTATTCCCCACATGAATTCCAACGTTTGGAGGAATTTCAAAAACTTTTCCCTCGAAATGGAACTCATCGAGAAAAGGAGAACGAAAAATGTTAGGAGAAGGGACATCAAATCGGAAAAAGTGGTCATCCACATAGGGAGGGGAGGACATTCCTCCTTTTTCTTTTTAGCCATCGTTTATCCCCTACCTTATTCGGCGCTCAATTGAACACCCGCCAACATCGCCAGCTTTTGTTCTATAACTCTCGGGTTTTCACCCTTGAGTATTAAGAGCAATCCTTCCGCGTAAAGTTGTTTCACCAAAAGAGCCCTTTCCGCATAGATTTTGAGCTTATTTGCTATAGGACTACCTATAGTGTTAGCCATCAAAGCACCGTATAGTGTGGTTATCAGAGCAACAGCCATAGCGGGACCCAAAGTAGAGGGGTCATTAAGATTTTTCAACATCTGAATGAGACCTATAAGTGTTCCTATCATTCCATAGGCGGGAGCCATAGCCGCAAATTGGTCCCAAAAGCCTATTTCCAACTTCCATTTTCTCTCTTCATTTTCAAGCATTGCATCGAGAACTTTCTCCAACGTTTCGGCATCCGCGCCGTCAACTATCATCTTTATAGCGTTTCCCAAAAAGGAGTCGTGGGCGTAATATTCGGAGAGTTCGTTTTCGAG
>JALVTI010000072.1 GCA_027035985.1 Aquificales bacterium
CCCTCCGACGTTCGGGGGGGATATTTTTCATCTCCCTAAAGAGTTGGGAAATGTAGCCCTTCTTTCCCAGAAAAGTTTGCCTCATTTCCTCCAAATCTTTGGAGGTTTCAACCCTTTTTTTCCACTCCTCAAAGAGTTTCCTTATTTCCCCCAACTCCATCAGAGAGTTTATTATCGCCACCTCCAAAGGAGGTCATAGTTTCCCGCACGTTCCCGTGTAAGTTATTAAAAGAAATTTCCTTTCTATTGCAGGTTTTGTTTGCCTTTAAAAACTTTTGGAGGTGACGAATGGCGCGCATAAAATGGATTACCGACCCCAATAAACTACCCTTGAGTGAGGAAGAGAAAGAAAAAATTAAAAAAGTTAGCGAGTTCTTTCCTATGAAATTGACCGAACATTACACCAAGCTGATAAATTGGGAAGACCCCAATGACCCACTTAGGAAGATAGCGATACCCTTTGAGGAGGAGCTTCAGGAGTGGGGCTACCTCGACCCCTCCAACGAGAAAAAATACACCGTAGCACCCGGTTTGCAACACAAGTATAGGGACACAGCCCTATTCCTGATAGCCCCAACCTGTTTGGGATTTTGCCGTTTCTGCTTCCGAAAGAGGTTGTTTATCAAAGAAAAAGACCTTACGGGAAACGAAATTCTCCTAGACCTCGAAAGGGCTTTCAAATACATAGAGGAACACGAGGAGATTAACAATGTCCTCCTAACCGGCGGCGACCCGCTGGTGCTTCCTACCGAAAAGCTCCGCGCCGTTATCGAACGGCTAAGGCAAATCCCCCACGTAAAGATTATCCGCATAGGAACCAAGGCACTCGCCTACTACCCCCAAAGGGTTACCGAAGACCCCGAATTTGTGAAGATGATAGAGGAATTCTCCCTGCCCGACAGGCGTATCTACATTATGAACGACTTCAACCACCCGAGGGAGATAAGCGACGAGACTGTAAAGGCAGTCGATATGCTCCTAAAGGCGGGAGCGGTTCTAACAAATCAGACACCCCTGCTGAGGGGTGTAAACGACAACCCCGACACCTTGAGGGAACTCTTTGAAAAACTATCCTTTATAGGTGTTCCCCCGTATTATGTCTTCATCAACAGACCGGTTAAGGGTAACAAGGCGTTTGCAGTTCCGGTTGAGGAGGCTCTGACCATATTCGAGAACGCAAAGATAGGCATTTCCGGTTTGGCGGAGAGGGCAAGGCTCGTTATGTCCCATGCAACCGGAAAGATAGAGGTTGCCGGTATGGACGACGAGCACATATTCTTCAAATACCACAGAGCCGCCGACCCCGAAAACGAGGGTAAACTAATGGTATTTAAGAGAAATCCCGACGCCTATTGGTTTGACGACTACAACGAAAAGGTTGCCGAATTTTCCTTTAAGAGCGCTCTTTCGGAGGTGGGTTAAAAAATCTCAACCAGTGGTTTTATTTCTTTTCCAAACCCTCTATGGGGAATTTGAAAAAAAAGAAACATTAAGCGGTTTGGAGCTTTTCCAAAGCCCCCTTTATGCGGTTTATACCCTCAACAATTTCGTCATCGCTGTTGCAGTAGGAGAGCCTTGCAAACCCCTCGTAGCCGAAGGCGCTACCGGGAACTATAGCAACCTTCGCCTCCTCGAGGAGGTATTTGGTAAATTCGACGTCGTTTTCGAAGCAGGAAACGTAATTCCTAAAGTTGGGGAATACGTAAAAGGCACCCTTGGGTTTGTTAACCTTTACATTCGGTATCTCCATAAGGAGGGAGACCATTAAATCCCTTCTCCTCTCAAAGGTGAGTTTCATCTTTTCCACAAACTTATCCGCCTCGGGGTTTTTCAAAGCCTCCAAAGCCCCGTATTGGGCGAAGGTGGTGACGTTGGATATCGATTGGCTGTTTAGGTTGGTCAAAACCTTCGCATACTCCTCGTTGGGGCAACCGACATATCCTATCCTCCAACCGGTCATGGAGTAGGTTTTCGAAAAGGCGTTCACCGTAAAGGTTATCTT
>JALVTI010000073.1 GCA_027035985.1 Aquificales bacterium
CGGTTTTGCTAATTTTTAAATTCCGCCGATGGGTAAAAGAGAATTCGTTCACCTCCACCTGCACACGCAGTTTTCGCTCCTCGACGGGGCTATAAAGATAAAGGAACTTCCCGAGTATGCGGAAAGGCTAGGCTACAAGGCAGTCGCGATGACCGACCACGGGAACCTGTTTGGGTCTTACAAGTTTTACCACGCCCTGAAGGACAAGGGCCTGAAGCCCATTATCGGAATGGAGGCTTACATAACAAAGGGTTCCCGCTTCGACAAGAGGGGTAAGGGCAAGGAGGACAACTATACCGACACCCAAAACCACCACATAGTGCTTATAGCAAAAAACGACGTTGGGCTGAAAAACCTTATGAAACTCTCCTCAATAGGGTTTCTGGAGGGGTTCCACTACAAACCCAGGATAGATTTGGAGGTTTTGAACGAACACCGAGAGGGTCTTATATGTTTAACGGCGTGCCTCAAAGGGTTACCCACATATTACGCCTCAAAAGGGGAGGAAAAAGAGGCCGAAAAGTGGCTCCTAAAGTTGGTCGAGATATTCGGAAAAGACGACCTCTATGTGGAACTTCAACCCCACGATATAGAGGAGCAGATAACGGCAAACCGCATCCTTGTAGAGCTCGCCAAAAAGCACGACCTCAAGTTAATAGCTACCTGCGACGTTCACTACCTCAAACCGGAGGACAAGGTCGCCCATATGATACTGACCGCCCTCCAGATGAAAACCACCTATCAGGAGTTAATCCAGACCCCTCACGGGCAAAAGCTCCAGCAGTTGGAACTACACTTCGCATCACCCGACGAGGTTTGGAGGAAATTCGAAAACCGCTTTGAGGGTTGGGAAAAGGCTCTCTTAAACACCCTTGAGGTGGCCGAAAAGGTATCCGACCGATTGGAGTATTTCGAAAACAAGGAATACAAAATGCCGGTTTATGAAGTCCCCGAAGGGGAAGACCTCGAAAGCTATTTCCGCAAACTGGCAAAGAAGGGTCTAAAAAAACGCATAGAGAGGGGACAGGCTAAGGACAACGAAACCTATTGGAAACGGTTGGAATACGAACTCGACGTTATCTCCCAAATGGGTTTTCCCGGCTATTTCCTCATAGTGCAGGACTTTATCAACTGGGCTAAAAAGAACGATATCCCGGTGGGTCCCGGAAGGGGTTGCGTTTTACCCGATACACCGGTAATGCTCGGAAGCGGTGAAATCAAACCCATAAAGGAGGTTTCGGTCGGGGATTTCGTTTTAACCCACAGGGGTGCCGTTTTACCCGTTTTAAACACCTATAGGTATGAGGTTAATGAGGAACTTGTAGAGGTCGAAATCGGAGGGGAAAAACTAACCCTTACAGGAGACCACAAAGTTTTGGCACTACAAACGGAAAAGTGCAAGGTCAAATCCGTAAAGGAAACGGTTTGTAAACCTACCTGTAATAGGTATTGCAAAGATAAACCTTACGAGAAGTACAAATTAAGGTGGATACCCGCAGAGGAGTTAAAAAAAGATAACTTTTTAGTATTCCCAAGGCAAAAATCGACCCAAAAAGGTGTGGTTTTCGACCTCCTAAGGTATGTGGAAAAGAGTAAAGCCCTAAGGTGGGACGAGAAATCCCTATACTACGAGAGGGGAAGCAATAGACTCCAAACCGCAAAGGTTCCGAGATTTGTAAAGTTCGACCACAAATTGGCGAAAATTCTCGGTTATTTCATCTCCGAGGGTTATACAAAGATTGACGAACACGGTGGGGTTGTGGGTTTCGGTTTCGCCGAGTGGGAGCGGGATTACGCCGAAGAACTCCTAAGGTTGTTTAAAGAGGTTTTCAACGTAAAGGGAAAAATTTTTAAAGCCTCCACCAGAAGGGCTTTAAAGGTTGAATTTAAGACCAAAATAGTAGCCCAATTTTTGAGAAACCTATGCGGGGATAGGGCTAAAAATAAAAGGATACCGACCGAGGTTGTTCTTCACGGAGAGGACGAATATGTTAAAACGCTTATCGCCTACCTCTTTAGGGGGGACGGCTACGACGGCAGAGGCTCCAAAACAGCGTCTATAACCTACTCCACTACTTCCCGGACTTTGGCTTATCAGCTTCGCCTGCTTCTGGCACGCTTCGGCTTTTGGGCGAGCGTAATAAAGGGGGAAAGGAAAAGGGAAAATTGGAATACCGAATACAGGGTTAAACTTTCGGGGAAACAGCTCCTTAGGTGGAACGAAACCTTTAAAGGATTTCCCATTAAGTTGCCCGAGCAGCGGTTTTTCCGAAATGACTCCTTTTTTGTCGACGAAAGGTTTATTTACGTAAAGGTTAGGAGTGTTAAAAAAGTCCCCTATCGGGGTGAGGTTTACGACATTACCGTTCCATTCGACCACTCCTATACCACTTCGACAGTGGCGATACACAACTCCGCCGGCGGTTCACTGGTTGCTTACGCCCTCGGGATTACCGATATAGACCCGATAAAACACGACCTGCTCTTTGAGCGTTTTCTAAACCCCGAAAGGGTGTCCATGCCCGATATAGATGTCGATTTTTGCCAGGATAGGAGGGACGACGTTATAGACTACGTCAGGCGCAAATACGGAAGGGACAACGTCAGTCAAATTATCACCTACAACGTTCTGAAGTCCAAATCGGTTATTAGAGACGTTTGCCGTGCGCTCGGCATTCCCCTCGAGAAGGCGGATAGGCTCGCCAAACTTATCCCCCAAGGGGAAACCCAAGGTTCCCAACTCTCCCTGGAGGAGATGACCGATTGGAGTATAGACCAGCTGAAGGAGAAATACGGGGAGAGACCCGACATAGAGGACGCCGTTATTAAGTTCCGTCAAATGGTAAATTCCGACCCCTCCCTAAAGAGGGCTGTCGATATAGCGAAAAAACTCGACGGGCTTACCAGACATACCGGTTTCCACGCGGCGGGTGTGGTTATAGCCCCCAAACCCCTTATAGAGCTCGTTCCCCTCTACGCGAGGAAGGAAAAGAATAAGGAGACCAAACAGGAGAAGTTTATAGTCGCAACCCAATACGACATGGGAGTCCTTGAAGAGATAGGACTCCTCAAAATGGACTTTCTCGGACTTAAGACCCTCACAGAGTTGGACCACATGAAGAAAATGGTTAAAGACCTCTACGGGGAGGATATAGATTTACTTTCCCTAAACTACGAAGACCCGAAGGTTTACGAACTCTTAAAGAGCGGAAGGACTACGGGGGTATTCCAGCTCGAAAGTAGGGGTATGCAGCAGCTCCTCGTTAGGCTAAAGCCCGACCGCTTCGACGACCTAATAGCGGTTTTGGCGCTCTACCGCCCGGGACCCCTCAAATCGGGATTGGTCGACAGCTTCGTGAAGAGAAAGCACGGCGAGGAGCCCGTCGAATACGAATTTCCCCAGCT
The DNA here is from genome assembly GCA_027035985.1 of Aquificales bacterium. Taxonomy (GTDB): domain Bacteria; phylum Aquificota; class Aquificia; order Aquificales; family QOAS01; genus QOAS01. The sequence goes on from JALVTI010000073.1 coordinate 3,406, forward strand.
CGAACCTATCTTAAAGGAGACTTACGGGATTTGGGCGTATCAGGAACAGGTGATGAAAATGTCCCAAATCTTGGCGGGATTTTCTCCCGGTGAAGCCGACACTTTGAGAAAAGCGATTGGAAAAAAGAAGAAAGACCTAATGGAGAAAATGCGCGAAAAGTTCATCGAGGGGGCGGTTAAGAGGGGCTTCGACCGCAAAAAGATAGAGGAGCTTTGGGCTAGTATAGAGAAATTCGCATCCTATTCCTTCAATAAATCCCACTCGACAGCCTACGCCTATATCTCCTATTGGACCGCATTTTTCAAAACCCACTACACGGGTGTCTTCTTTGCGGTAAAACTCTCGACGGAAAAGAACGAAAACAAATTTATTTCCCTCATAAAGGATGCGAAGCTCTTCGGTTTCGAACTCCTACCGCCGGATATTAACAAATCCGACATCCACTTTTCGTTGGAGGAAAAAAACGGAAAGACCTATATAAGGTATGGTCTGGCGAAAATTAAGGGTGTCGGGGAGGAGGCGGCTAAGGCTATCCAAGAGGCTAAGAAGAAATTCGGAAGTTTCAAATCCCTCGCCGACTTCGTTAGGAAGGTGGACAAGCGTAAGGTGAATAAAAAGGTTATCGAAGCCCTCATTCAAGCGGGGGCGTTTGACTTTACCGGTGAGAGTAGGGAGGAACTCCTCAAAAAGGTTCAGGCGGAGGGTAAACCTTCCCTCGCGGTGGGACAGAATTCCCTTTTCGGAACCTCCAAAGGAAAAGATAGAAACAGAAACACCGAAAGTGTGGAGGATTTCCTCGAACGCTTGAGGAGGGAGAGGGAACTTTTGGGTTTCTACATCAGCGGTCACCCTCTCGACAAATACCCCCACCTCTTGGAGAGGTATAGGACGAGAATTGAAGACCTCGAAGAGGTTGACAGTGCAAACGATTTGAAAATCCCCGGCGTGGTGGTCGACTTTGAAGAGAAGAGAACCCGCGCGGGGAAATATATGGCTGTATTCAACCTAATCGACAAAACCGGTATTGTCGAGTGCGTAGTTTTTCCCGACACTTACGAAGTCCTGAAGAACAAACTGGGGGAGGATAGGGTCGTCGTTGTGGAGGGAGACCTCACCACCGATTTTGAAACGGAGCGCAAAAAGCTCATCGTAAGAAGGGTTTTCACTCCCGAGGATATCGAAAAGACCGTCCGAATAGCGATAAAACTGAAGGAGTCCCAGGTAAGGGACGAGACCTTGGAGAAACTCCGAAAGTTTTTGAAAAAACTCTCCGACCCCTACGAGGGTGCCCCAACCTATATAAAACTCCTTACAGAGGAAGGGGACTTATACGAAATAGAACTCGGAAAGGAGTATTGGGTTCTGCCCAACGCCAATAATTTAAACCTGTTAAAGTCCAAACTGGGCAAATTGATAGAAATTTCCGAATCTACCAATGGAGTTTCTTGAGTCTCTTTGCTTTTTCCTTTACCAAAAAGTCTAAAAAGCCCACCGCTTCGCGGTGGGGACAGAAATAAAACCTCTCTTTAATTTGACAATTAATAGCTTGACAAGGGTATTGTTAAGCCTATCTTTAACTTGTAAATAAAAACCCACAAGCAACCGGAGGTAAAAAATGGTTAACGAAAATATGCTCTCCAAAAAGAGTAAAGAATATTTAAACCTCGCAAAGGAGATAGCAAAAAAATATAACGACTATAAGGTCGATACCGACCATTTGCTTTTGGCGTTTCTCTCCGATAGGGAAAGCCCCCTCTACAAGATTATCGAAAAGAGGGGAATAGACACCAAAAATTTGCGTCAGCAAATCGTTCAACACCTCGAGCAACTCTATGACCAGATAGATAAGGCTGTCGAGGCGGAGGCTCAAAGACTTATAAACCTCCGCTCCGAAATAATGAGGATAAAGAGCGACATCGCCGGAATTCAGAACGAAATTCAAGCCATTGAAAAGGAGAAAAAGCGCCTCCAAAGGGCTCTGCAGGAGGCAAAGCGCTACGGCGATTGGTTTGAGGAGCAATCCCTCGCCTTGGAACTCCAACACCTCGAGAGTGTGGAGAGGCATTATCTCGCCCAGCTAAAGCAGGTTGAGGAGAGTTTAGCACAGGTTTTCGACCGCGAGGCGGTTAGGAAGTTTTTGAAGGGCGAGCTATCCATCGACGGTTTGGTTAAAACCGCACTGGAGAAATCTCCCCTAATAGAGCAGCTAAAGGAAATAGGCATATCCCCCGACAGGGTTATAGCGAAAATTGCGGAAAAAGTTTTCGGCAGAAAACCGAAGGAAATAGATTACGCCGAATATTTGACAAAGGTCTTGGAAAAGGCGGAGGACAAGGCGGTTTCCGAGAAGGAAACCGAGGTTAAGCCCTATCACATTGCCGCCTCTTTGATAGAGGCTAAAGATTACATAGCGGGGAAACTTTTAGAACAAATATTTGGAGGAGGTAAGGGAGCAATGAAGGATATGACTCAAGAGCTAAAAGAGGAGGAAAAATCCGCCCTCGAGCGGTTTACCGTCGACCTAACCAAATTGGCGGAAGAGGGGAAACTCGACCCCGTTGTGGGTAGGGAAAAGGAGATTAACCAAACCATAGAGGTGCTCTTGAGGAGGAAAAAGAACAACCCCGTCCTTGTGGGCGATGCCGGTGTCGGTAAAACCGCCATTGTGGAAGGTCTGGCTCAAAAGATAGTAAACAAAGAGGTTCCCCCCGAACTGCAGGATAAGAGAATCCTCGCCCTCGATATGGCGGGATTGATGGCGGGAACCAAGTATAGGGGTGAATTCGAGGAGAGACTTAAAAAGCTCCTCGATGAACTTAAAAAAGAGGGTAACGCCATACTCTTTATAGACGAAATACACACCGTTGTGGGCGCCGGTAAGGCAGAAGGTGCCATGGATATGGCGAACATTATGAAGCCGGCGCTCGCGAGGGGAGAGATTAGGGTTATCGGTGCGACCACCGTTGACGAGTATAGGAAATACATAGAAAAAGACCCCGCACTCGAGCGTAGGTTCCAACCGATTTATGTGGAAGAACCTTCGGTGGAAACTACGATTGAAATCTTGAAGGCTTTGAGACCCAAGTTCGAACAGCACCACAAGGTCAAAATATCCGACGAGGCTATCGAAGCCGCCGCAAAGCTAACCCATAGGTATGTAACCAACAGGAAGCTCCCCGACAAGGCTATAGATGCATTAGACCAGGCGTGCGCCAGGAAAAAACTCTCGGTTGTTATGCCGCCTCCTGAACTGCAGGAGATAGAGCGTCAGCTAAAACAGATTGAGGAGGAAATCGTAGAGGCTAACCTCAAGGGAGATTTTGAGAGGGAAGCCGAACTCAAGATTAAGAAGATTGAACTGGAGAAGAAGAAGAACGAACTCCTCAAAAAATACGGCTCCGTTGAGGCGAGGATTAACGCCATAAAAGAGGAGATTAAAAAGGTCGAAGAGGAGATTAAGAAGGCTGTCGAAGAGGGCGACGTGGACAAGGAATACGAACTCAAAAAACGCCTTATCGAATTGGAAAAAGAGCTCAAGAAACTCGAAAAGCAAAAGGCTAACGAGGTTGTGGTCACCTGGGACGACGTTGCCGCGGTTGTGAGCGAGTGGACCGGTATACCCGTTTCCAGACTCAAGGAGGAGGAAAAACAGAAACTCCTCAAATTGGAAGAGGAACTCCACAAACGCGTTATCGGTCAAGACCACGCCGTCAAAGCCGTCGCCGAGGCTATCAGAAGGGCAAGGGCTGGTCTCAAAGACCCCAAACGTCCCATCGCAAGCTTCATGTTCTTGGGACCCACCGGAGTCGGTAAGACCGAATTGGCAAAGGCTCTCGCGGAACTGCTCTTCGGCGATGAGGACGCAATGATAAGACTCGACATGTCCGAATTCAAAGAGGAACACTCCGTCGCCAAACTGATAGGTGCACCTCCCGGATATGTCGGTTACGAGGAAGGCAGTAAACTGACCGAGGCGGTTAGGAGGAAACCCTACTCCGTGATACTGCTCGACGAGATTGAAAAGGCTCACCCCAGGGTATTCGACCTATTCCTGCAGGTGCTGGACGACGGAAGGCTTACCGACTCCAAGGGTAGAACTGTAGACTTTAGAAACACCGTCATTATCATGACCTCCAACGTCGGTAGCCAATACCTGCTAAATATTCCCCTCGACGCCGACGAGGAGACTATGGAAAAAGAATTCGAAAAAGCTAAGGAAAAGGTTCTCGAAGAGCTCAAAATGAGGTTTAGACCCGAATTCCTAAACAGGATAGACGAGATTATTACCTTTAAACCGCTCACCATGAAGGAGCTGCTGCAAATCGTAGACCTCCTCATCAAGCGCGTTAACGAACGTCTGGCGGATAGGAATATGAAGATAGAACTGACCGAAGAGGCTAAGAAGGAGCTCGCTAGAAGGGGCTACGACCCCGCTTTCGGTGCGAGACCCTTAAGAAGGACGATACAGAAGTATATCGAAACTCCGCTCGCCGATATGATACTCGAGGGTAAATTCAAAGAGGGTGACACCATAGTTGTTGACTACGATAAAGAGAAGAAGGAATTTGTCTTCCTCAAAAAGGAGGAATTCGAAAAACAGAAATCCCAAAAGGGTGAGGAGAAATCGGAAAACACTAAAGAGGGTGAAAACAAAAATGAACAAAAGGGGGATAACAAATAATCTCCTTTCCTCTTGAAGTTTCCTTAATTTTTTAATACTCCTTCTTTGGAGACCTGTTTAAGAGATTTTCAACCGCCTTTTCGAGGGATAAATTTTCGTACAAAACACGATAAACAGTTTCGGTTATAGGTAGCTCCAGACCCAGTTTTTGCGCCATCTGGTAAACGGCTCTAACGGTATGATAACCCTCTACGGTTCCTATTTCCCGAAGGGCTTGATTTATATCTTTACCCTTTCCGATTTCCAATCCAAATCTGCGGTTTCTCGAGAGGTCTCCTGTGGCTGTAAGTACCAAATCCCCCAAACCGCTAAGCCCGTAAAAGGTATCCCTTTGAGCCCCCAAATGTTCGCCGAGAAAAGCCATTTCGTTTAAACCGCGTGTTATAAGCGCCGAACGGGCGTTTAAACCCATATCCATGCCGTCGCAAATGCCGACCGCTATAGCCATAACATTCTTTAAGGCACCTCCAAGTTCTACCCCTTTTGTGTCG
>JALVTI010000074.1 GCA_027035985.1 Aquificales bacterium
TTAAAGCGTGGCAGATTTTCAAATCCTTTAAAAAGGTTACCGATATTATCGGCGTTTTAATAGTAGAAGGTTATATAGACCTCTACAAACAAGCCATTGAAGGGATGTCGGGTATCAAACCCGCGCTAATAGACCGAATGGCTCTTCTGGAAAGTCAAAAAATGTGGAAAAATTACAAATCCCAAAGGAGTTAAATCTTTCATTTTCAATAGAGCACAAATGGTTCCTTTTTGCACTCCCACCTCTCTCTGCACTCTTTGCAAAAGCAGACCTTCCTCCTTTGGGGAAATAGCTTGTTTAAAAATCCTCCAAGGGGAAAGTTTTTAAGCTCTCCACTTTCTACCCTTCCGGTTTTGCAAATAACCTTTTTTGAACCGCAAAAAGGGCATTTTTGGCACCAAAGGTCGGGGTTTAAAACCATTACCTACTTAAGGTATTTCTTTTGCAAATTCCTAACCATAGACACATATAGCTCTTTAACCTTTTTGTATTCCCTTTTTTCTATCGCTTCCAAGCAAGGTTTTAAATAGTGTTCCCAAAGGTGTTTATAAACCTTTTCCCTTTCGGGAGAATTTTCTATCTTTTCAACTATTAGTGGAGCGGTTTTGTAATACTCCTCCACGAGAGCTTTTCCATCGGGCTCCTCTTTAAGGAGGATGTTATCCCTATACCACCTAAAGGTTTCAAGCTCGTAGCACTTGTCGTCGCATTTGTTTAGTGCCGTTAAGGTGGCGGTGGTTATGTAGCAATCATCTTTACATTTCGGATCTGTAGATCTTGCTATACATTTCCATTCTGTAAAACAATCGTTACAAAAACATCTTCCTTTTGTTCCATCTTTATCTTCTTTACATCTATCTACATTAAAACTTCCACATTTAGGGCAAGCTATTCCTCCTACTCCACCAACAATTTTAGCTGCTCCCTTTATAAAATCTCCTAAACCCATAATTGCTATTTTTTTTTAGCAAGCTCAACTTCAAATGACTATAAATATCAAATAAAAAGCCTCCTTTTCTAGGTGAAATATAAACCTTTAACCTTTTACCCTTTAATGGGCAAAATCCTGATTTTCGACGTCGACGGGGTAATAATAGACGTCTCCCAAACCTACCACGTTGCGATTAAAGAGACCGCCGAGCAGATTATAGGCAAAGAGATACCTTTGGAGGAGGTTAAAAGGCTTAAATTCCTCTTTGGGATAAACAACGACTACTACGCCACCTATGCAGTTATAGCGAATAAAAAATTCCGCGTGCCGGAGGGTGAAATCGTTAAACTCTCCAAGGAGTGCAAAAATGCGGTTGCCGAGTGTATAAGGGAGAAGTTCAATATTCCCCTAAGTGTGGAGGAGGTAACCGATACCTTTATAGGAATCTTTGAGAAACTGAAAGACCGCGAGAGGCTCTTAATAGAACCTTTCGTCTTCGAGTGGTTGAGGAAAAAGGGTTACAAGCTGGGGATTTTAACGGGAAGACCGGAAAACGACCTCTTATACTCGTTTGAGAAATACAATCTTCTCGACAAGTTCGACGCTATAGTCCACGACGACACCTTGAGCGATATAACTCTAAAAAAACCGAACCCCTATGCGCTCAAATACACTCTGGAACTCCTCGGGGCGGATAAGAATACCGAAAAATACTACATAGGGGATACCGTTTCCGACCTCCGAATGGCGGAGGGTTATAAGGAGCAATACAACGATAGGAACCTCACCTATATCCACTGCAACTTTTCGGAAGACCATAAGAGGGAAAACCTCCGGGGGGATATAACCTTTTACAACCCCGAGGAGTTGAAAAATTTTCTGTTGGAACTTTAAAGGATTATTAAATTTTTTCCCCTCTCACCTACATCTAATATTGATTTTCCAAAACTTGCTTGGGAGACAGCACTTCTATATCAGGAGAGTAAAAACTTTTATCGTTGCTTAGAGTTAAATAATTTCCTCTTTTATTTGTTGAACGGTTTTGTCTCCAATCTTGCCACTGTAAGAATCGATATCCTTTAAAAGTTCTTCAAAGATTTTCAATTTCTTTTTACTTTCGTATTCCTTAACCTCTTTTTGTATCAACTCTTCTATAACCTCACTTTGGGATTTTTTCTTTTCTCTTGCGAGTATTCTTAAGAATTCATTCGCCTTTTTGGAGAGGGTTATATTCTTTCTCACCTTCATAGTGCTTTAAATTATGTACCTTCCGTAAGGTATATAAGGATATACACTTTTAAATCCCCTCTGAGTGTGTAAACTCGGTTCGGTTATCTATTGAGGAAATGATTTAACTTTAATCTCTCTAACTATGCGTTTTTTCGTCTATGGACTGGGCGCCATAGGTTCCGCCTTTGCCGCCTTCCTAAAGAGGGCGGGACACGAGGTTTACGCCGTAGGGAGGGAGAGAATAGTTAAACCGGTAAGGGAAAGGGGCTTAAGGATAACCGGCATATGGGGGGACTTTACAGTCAACCTCGACGGGGTGGAAACCTCTTTGGACAAACTCCCCACCGAGGATTTCGATTTGGTTATCCTCTCCGTTAAGAGTTATGACACCGAAAGGGCCCTCGAAGACCTTCAAAGGGTAAATTTCAAATACCTCCTTTTAGCCCAAAACGGGTATGGGAATTACGAAAAAGCCATTAAGAGGTTTGGAAAGGAAAAGGTTATCCTCTCAAGGGTGATATTTGGGGCGGAAATTCCCGAGCCGGGAACGGTGAAAATAACGGTTATAGCCGCACCGGTGGTTATAGGAAACCCCGACGGGGCTATCCCCGAAGGGGAGCTTATAAAAATAGCCGAAACCATAAACGGGGCTGGCATTCCGACCGAATACTCCCCCGATGTCTACAAATACCTGTGGGACAAGATACTTTACAACAGCGCCCTAAACCCGCTTGGGGCACTGCTGGAGACCAATTACGGAACGCTGGCGCAAATCCCTGAGACAAGGGAGCTTATGAACTCTATAATCCGCGAGATTTTCGCCGTTGCGAAGGCTAAGGGTATAGACCTCTTTTGGAAGAGCGCCGAGGAGTATATAGAACACTTTTACAAAAATCTAATCCCGCCTACGGCGGGGCATTACCCCTCGATGCTCCAAGATATAAGGGCTGGGAAGAGAACAGAGATAGACGCCCTGAACGGCGCCATAGTGGAGCTGGGGAGGGAAGTAAACGTCCCCACACCGGTCAACGAAACTATAACCAAACTGGTAAAGGCGAAGGAAAAAATCATCTCAAAGGAGGGATAGGAGTTTGTCGATTTCCCCTTTGGTGCGCTTTTCGGTAACCGCCACCAAGAGGGTGTTTTTGAGTTCGGGGTAGAACCTCTCGAGGGGTATACCGAACATAAACCCCTCCTTAAGGAGTTTTTTCCTCCTATCACCCGCCTCGGGGTGGAAAATGGGAAATTCCCACAAAAAGCGGTCGTTATTAAAGGGATTTTTCCACCCCTTTTGGAGTAAGTTTTTGTAGAGGTATCTGGCTTTGGAGATGGAGAGTTTCGCAACCTCCCTTAGCCCCTCTTTGCCCAAGAGGGCTATGTAGAGTAGGGCGCGGAGGGCGATAAGGTTTTGGTTGGAGCATATATTCGAGGTAGCGCGCTCGCGGCGGATATGCTGCTCCCTCGTCTGCAATACGAGGGTAAAGGCGCGTCTACCCTCTACATCCTCCGCCATGCCGACCAGCCTACCGGGCATTTTGCGGACATATCTCTGTCGGGTGGCGAAAAATCCGAGATAGGGACCTCCGAAGTAGAGGGGTGTGCCGAGTTGCTGCCCTTCGCCAACGACTATATCGGCGCCAAACTCCGCGGGCGGTTTCAACACCGCAAGGGCTATCGGGTCGGCTACCACCACGAGGGGAACGTCGTATCTTTGGGCTAGCTCTCCAATCTCCTTGAGAGGTTCCACAAAACCGAAGAAGTTGGTATATTGCACCGCCAGGGCGTGGACTTCTTTATTTTTCAGAGTATCTTCCAAAAGGTTTAGGTCGGTTATTCCTTCTTCTGTGTAGGGGATTTCCTCGATTTTGTCCCTATACCCGTAGAGGTAGGTTTTTACAACTTCCCTATATAAGGGGTGAATGGTTCTTGTTAAAACGACCGTGTCTCCTTTACCCTTTACGGCGCGTGCCATTAAGACCGCCTCAGCGAGGGCGCTTGCGCCGTCATACATCGAGGCGTTTGCCACATCCATACCGGTCAGTTCCGCTATAACGGTCTGATACTCGAAAATCGCCGTCAACGTTCCCTGGGAAACCTCCGGTTGATAGGGGGTATAGGAGGTTAAAAATTCCCCCCTTTCCACTATGTGGTCTATGGCGGCGGGTATGTAGCGGTCGTAAGCCCCCGCACCCGCAAATATCTTGAGCTGTCGGTTCTTATTTGCCAAATCTTTAAAGGTCTCCGATATTTCCAATTCCGACTTGGGTTCGGGAAGGTTTAGTTCTCCCTCGAAGAGGAGGGTTTTATCTATGTGCGAATAGAGGTCTTCGAAAATTTTAGCCCCTACGGAGGAAAGCATTTCCCTCTCTTCGTCCGACGAGTGGGGGATGTATGCCATAAGGCTACCTATTTTAGGTCTCCTCTTCGGAAAACCGGCCTGAGGTTTTGGAAAAATTTCTCCTGCGCAAAGCCCTTTGTTGCGTGTGAGGTCTTTTTTTATCCTTAAGAGCTAAATGGGTAAATACCGTTACGAGATTACAAAGGTCTACCGTTTCGAGGCGGGGCACAGGGTTTGGAACCAAAATCTGGCGGAAGGTAGGGGTTCGCAACTGAGCGGAAACGCCTGTCCCCCCGAAAACAAGTGTCGCCATCTTCACGGGCACAGCTATGTTGTCGAGATAACCATAGGTTCCGACACCCTGGACGCCGATATGGTGATGGACTTTTACCACCTCAAAAGTGCGGTAAAAGAGCTTATCGACTACAGACTCGACCACTCGTTTATAGTGGACAGAAATGACCCCCTATTTCCCCAACTAAAGGCTATGGCGGATGAGTTCGGTTTAAAGCTCTTTGTGGTCGATTTCGTTCCCACCGCGGAGCGGCTCGCCGAATTTATCTACAAATATCTAAAGAGGAAGTTCGAAGAGGCGGGCGTCAAAGATGTAGGCGTGGTCAAGGTAGCCGTCTGGGAAACCGCCACCTCCAAGGCTGAATATTCGGAATAATCTCCAAAGGGATATGAATAAAAAAGTCCGCCTCAAGGATGAGGAAATAGAAACCATTAAAGGGGTTATCCTCTCTTTCGACCCCGCTGCGGAAATTATTCTCTTCGGTAGTCGCACCGATTTGGGTAAAAAGGGGGGAGATATAGACCTCCTTGTAGTTTCCAAAAAAATAGGCTACCGCGAGAGGAGAAAGATAAGGGTAGAACTCCTAAAGCAGTTGGGCGACAGAAAAATAGACCTTTTGGTGGTTGGAGACCCCAAAGAGACCGTTTTTAGCAAAATAGCTTACAAATACGGGGTGAGGCTATGACCTTTGAGGAGCGTCTTAGCCTCTTTTGCGAAAATTTGCGTTTATACCTCAAGAGTGTGGAGTGGCTAAAGATTTCCATCGAAAGGTGCAAAAGTTTAGACACCAAAGCGGAATGGAGTTTGGAAGACTACGAGAGGATAGAAACCTTGTTTTCCCGTTTTAGTAGGGCTGTGGATATCCTCCTTAACAAGGTTTTACGTTCGCTCGATATCCTCGAATTGGAGGAACCCCTGAGAAAACTGGATGTCGTCATTCGAGCCGAAAAGAGGGGTATAGTGGAGGATTACAACATCCTAATAGAGCTTAAAGATTTAAGAAACGAACTTGCCCACGAATACATAGAGGAGGCTTTAAAGAACCGTTTGGATGAGGTTATGGAAAAGAGTTACCTCCTTTTGGAGATAACCGAAAATTTAAAGGAATACGCCCAAAGGATGGGGTATTTGGAAGGTTGTCCCGAATTGGGAAGTTGAAATTTTCGCCTTTATGGGAAGTGATTTTAAAGACCTCCTTGTAGAGGTTTACAAAAAGCTATTGGAGCATTTTGGAAAGCAAAACTGGTGGCCGGTGGATTGGGAATACCACCTAAGGGAGAGGACAAATCCCTTCGACGAGGTCGTTATAGGTGCGATTCTTACGCAAAACACCTCTTGGAGGAATGTGGAAAAAGCCCTCGAAAGGTTAAAGGCAAAGGGAAAACTATCCCTGGTCTGGATTGAAAAGGTTACCGTGGAAGTTTTGGAAGAATTGGTTAAACCTGCCGGGTTTTACAAACAAAAGGCGCAACGTCTAAAGGAGGTTGCCAAATTTATCCGTTCCACCAAAGGGGGAGTGCCGCGGAGGGAAGACCTTTTAAAAGTTAAAGGAATAGGAAACGAAACCGCCGATGTGATACTCCTATACGGATACCACCGACTGGAGTTTGTTATCGATAAATACACCTTGAGGTGGTTAAAGAGGTTTCTCGGGGTGGAATGGGATTATTTAACTGCAAAGGGATTTTTTGAGGAAAGCCTCCCACCGAATGTGCCGGTTTACAAGGAGTTTCACGCCCTAATAGACGAATTGGCAAAAAATTACTGCAAGGCGAAAAAGGTGGAATGCAAAAGATGCCCGCTAGCGCGGGATTGTAGGTTTAGAAGGGAAGGAGTTGGGTGAAGGCGAGGGAGGCGTTTACGATGGGGGTTACCCATATTCCGAATACCACGCTCAGAAGGGCGAGCAAACCTATTGCCACGGTGGGTATTAGGAAAGAGGTATCCTTCGGTCTTTCAACCCCCTTGGGTTCCTCGAGATACATCTCCTTAATAATCCATAGGTAGTAGGCTACGGCGAAGGCGGAGTTTAGCAGTCCAATGAATGCCAACCACGCCATATTGGCGTCAACCGCCGCCTGGAAGAGGTAAACCTTCGCGATAAAGCCGGCTGTGGGAGGAACACCCGCCAGTGATAGGAGTAAAACGGTGAAAACAAATGCCATAAAGGGATTGACCTTTCCGAAACCCCTCAGCTCCTCACGGGTTTTTATACCGTAGTAGTAAATCAACAGGGTAACTATAAGGAACGCTCCCGCCTTCATAAGGATATAGGCAACCGCTTGGTAAACGATACCGGTCACGGCGAGTCCGGAGGCGGCGGCGGCAAAACCCACCAGTATATAGCCGGCGTGCGCTATGGAGGAATAGGCGAGTATTCTCGCAACGCTCTGCTGGGCGAGGGCGAGGAGGTTACCTATCGTCATGGTTAAAACGGCAAGTATCGCGAAGAGGATAGCCCAATCCTCTTTTTGGAAGCTCAGCGCCTCGAAAAAGAGCCTGATAACGGGTATGGCAACGGCACTTTTGGTTATCCCCGCCAGGTAAGCGGCAACGGATGCGGGGGCTCCGGTGTAAACGTCGGGTGCGTAGAAGTGGTAGGGGGCAAAGGACATTTTGAAACCTATAGCCGAGAGAATTGCGATAAAACCGAAGGCGAAGAAGAGCATACCGAAGGTATCGGTGGCGTGGAAAATCTTGTTAATCGCGGCAAACTGGAGGTCTCCGGTTATCGCGTAGACCACAAGTATACCGAATAGGAAAAATCCGGTCGCCAACGCGCCGTTGAAGAAATACTTGGTGGCGGCTTCGACCGTAATGGCGTTTAGCTTAGCCATTATCAGGTAGTAGGAGGGAATCGTCATAAGCTCCATGGCGACCAGTAGGGAAACGAAGTTATTCGCGTAAAGGGTCATTATTGCACCAGCGAGGGATATGGCGTAAACGCCCAAAATCTCGGGAAGGTTTTCAACCTCTTTAAGGGTGTTGTAAATGGTTACGAGAACCACCGCACCGGTAAACCATACGAAAACGGTCAGCAGTAAACTTGCGGCATCGGTGGTGAATAGATTGGGGTAGAGAGGATGTCCGTGGGTAAACCCGTAAATAAAGAGGACACCCGCTATTAGAAATACGACCATAAAGAGGTTTAAAAGCCACTCCCTGGACAACCTAAAGAGGTTTGCAATTATGGGGACCAAAAGCCCCCCGAAGGCGAGGGTCAGTATTCCGCTAAATACCATGCAGTTCATCGCTTAACCTCCCAATATCTTTCCGAGGGTTTGGGCGTAACCGTTTACGAAGCTGAAGAGTATCGAAGGGACTATACCGAGGAGAACAAACAACGCCACATAAGCCATAAGGGGTATTCTTTCCACGAGGGGTAAGGGATGGGGGTGTAATTTTACAACCAAGCCGGAAATTTCCCCGTGAAGCATCCTTCTGATAGCCCAGAAGAAGAAACCGGCGGTAAGCACAGCGGAGAAAGGTAAAGCCAACGCTATCCAACCGAATTTGTCGAAGGCGGCGTAAATGGCGGTAACCTCACCTATGAATCCGGCGGTTCCGGGAAAACCTAGAGCCCCTAAAGCACCGAGCATATAGAGAACGCCTATGAATGGGAACCTGCGGAGAAATCCGCCACCGATTTCGGAGATATACCAGGTGCCGGTAATGTGATGGATATATCCGGCAATCATAAACATTAGGGAAATTATCAAGGCGTGGGCTACCATTTCGTAAATCGCGGCGCTGATACCCGCGG
>JALVTI010000075.1 GCA_027035985.1 Aquificales bacterium
CAAGCATGTTTAAAGAAAAGGTCAAACGTTTCCATCTGGTGGGTATAGGCGGAATTGGAATGTCGGGCATAGCCCACATCCTCCTCGACATGGGTTACGAGGTGAGCGGTAGCGACCTATCGGAGGGAAAGAATGTAAAACTTCTCCGCCAAAGGGGTGCAAAAATTTTCATAGGACACCGAAAGGAGAATCTACCCAAAGATACCCAGGTGGTGGTTTACTCCTCCGCCGTCTCCCCCGAAAGGAACCCGGAAATCCTCGAAGCCAAAAGGAGGGGAATACCGGTCATCCCGAGGGGGGAGATGCTCGCCGAACTGATGCGGGTAAAGGAGGGAATAGCGGTAAGCGGGAGCCACGGCAAGACGACCACCACCTCAATGCTCGCCCACATCTTTTTCAAAGCCGGGTTGGACCCCACGGTGATAATAGGGGGGAAATTGCAACTCTTCGAGGGAAAGAATGCCCGCCTCGGGCGGGGGGATGTGCTGATAGCGGAGGCGGACGAGAGCGACGGCTCCTTTTTGAGACTTTCGCCGGTCGTTTCGGTCATTACCAACATAGACGAGGAGCACCTCGACCACTACGGGAGTTTTGAAAACGTAAAAAACGCCTTTTTGGAGTTCGCAAACAAGGTTCCCTTTTACGGGTTTTCGGTTTTGAACCTGGACGACCCCAATGTGAGGGAGATATTTCCCCAAATATCCCGAAGGGTGGTCTCCTTCGGAATAAAATTCCCCGCCGATTACAGGGTTGTAAATGTAGAAAAGACCTTAAAGGGGTACAGGTTCGACGTGGAAACCCCAAAGGGTTTGGTTAAGGGATTGGAGCTAAACGTCTGGGGTAGGCACAACATTTACAACGCCCTCGCCGCTATAGCCGTTTCCGCCGAAGGCGGGATTTCCTTTGAAAGAATAGGGGAAGCCCTTCGGGAGTTTAGAAATGCGGAGCGCAGGCTCGAGAAACTGGGAGAGCTTCCCAACGCCGTCTTCTATGAGGACTACGCCCACCACCCGAGGGAGATAGAGGCGGTTTTTAACGCGCTTAGGGAGTTTTACCCCGAAAGGGAAATCGTTTTCGTCTTTCAACCCCACAGGTTTACGAGAACCTTCCACCTCTGGGAGGATTTCGTCAGGGTTTTAAAACCTTACAAGGGAATTGTTACCGAGATTTACCCCGCAAGTGAGGAACCTATTCCGAATGTAACCGGCGAGAGGTTGGCAAAGGACAGCGATTCCCTCTACGCGGAGGGTAAGGAGGAGATAATCCCCCTATTGGAGAGGCTTGTTAAGGGAAATACACCCAAGGTGGTCGTATTTTTGGGAGCCGGTTCCATAGGAGGTTGGGGAAGGGAGATAGTGGAAACCTTAAAGGGGAGGTTTTGAAGGCTCACCCGTTTTGGGATTCGAACCACCTCCTCCAACCCCAACCGCGTCCAAATCCCCTTCCCCTCCAACCGAAACCGTGTCTCCACCCCCTACCGCGACAGCCCCACCCGCGGTTGTTATCAATCCTTATGATATTTTGGCTACCGCACTTGGGACACTTCAAAGTCCACCTAGGTTGTCCGAAGGGAACCTTAAACTCCTCGCCGCAGTCGAGACATTTAAAGGTCCTCTCCATGGTTAGCACCTCCTAACCAAACACGGTATTGAGATTAGGTTTCAATATCAGTAACCCTATGAGGGGCAATACCAACAAAAAATCCCCGCGGGGTGGGTAGAATTTCTCCCTTAAAAGGGCTTTGGATATCCGTTTTTCCACCGAAGGGTATTGTCGAGAATTGCCTTTGAGAGTATTTTTTCGGTAAAATATACCTTTTGCGTTTAAAAAATTGAAGGAGGCACATTGATATGGCAAAAGAGAAATTTGTAAGGGAAAAGGAACACGTTAACGTCGGTACCATAGGTCACGTCGACCACGGTAAATCCACCCTTACCTCCGCTATCACCTGCGTCCTCGCAGCCGGAGACCTCCCC
>JALVTI010000076.1 GCA_027035985.1 Aquificales bacterium
GAAGCGGGGTTGAAACTTTAAAGGGGAAATTCTATAATTAATACACTTGGTCGGGGGCGTAGCTCAACTGGATAGAGCGCGGGACTACGGATCCCGAGGTTGCGGGTTCGACTCCCGCCGCCCTCACTACTTTAACCGCCAATAGTCTCCCCCATTTCAATCCTCCAAAAGGTATCCCTTCAAACTAAATTTCCTAACGATGGAGGAAAAAAATCTTCAAGATCTCTACGAGAGGGCGTTAGACCTATACCTCTCGGGGGACTTAATGGGTGCTTTGGCACTTTTGGAGGAATTCGTTTCTCAAAACCCCAAACACCCCTACGCGCTCTTTAACCTTGGAAAGCTCCACTACGAGCTGGGAAACAAAAAGTTGGCGAAGGCTTACCTCGAGGAGGCTATTAAGCTGAAACCCGACCTCTACGAGGCTTTGAGAATTTTGGGAGATATCTACACCGACGAGGGGGAGATAGATAAGGCTATAGAGACCTACGAGAGGTTGGTAAAAATCCATCCCTCTGCGGAGGTTTTCAACAATTTGGGATACCTCTACCAGCAAAAGGGCGATTACGAAAGGGCTATCGAATACTTTGACAGGGCTATAGAGTTAAACCCCAAACTCGCGGAGGCTTACTACAACAAGGCGCTATCCCTCAGGAGGCTTGGAAAGTTTGAGGAAGCCCTTAGGTGGTACGACAAGGCGATAGAGCTAAACCCGAAAGACCCCGACGCCTACTACAACCGCGCGATTGTGAAAAAGCATCTGGGAGACTTGGAGGGGGCTAAGAAAGACTTCGAAAGGGCTATAGAGCTGAACCCACTCTTTGTGAGGGCTTACAACAATTTGGGGAATATCTACTACGCCTTGGGTGAACCGGAAAAGGCACTCCAATACTACCGCAAGGCTCTCGAAATAAACCCAAACTACCTCGAGTCGATAATGAATACCGCCTTCGTCCTACGGGAGATGGGAAAGTGCGACGAGGCGGTCGAGTGGTACGACAAAGCTTTACGGCTTGCACCCGACAATCCCGAGGCGTTAATCGATAAGGGGATATGCCTCAAAGAATTGGGTAAATTCCGCGAGGCGGAGGAACATTATAGGCGCGCCGCCGAGGTTTCGCCGCAGTTCAAACCGCTGGCGCTCTACAATTTGGCGTGTCTCTACAACCTCGAGGGGAAAAAGGAGGAGGCAAGGCGCCTCTTGGAGGAGAGTTTCAAACTCGACCCCGAACTCAGGGAATACGCAAAAACCGACCCCGAGGTGAGGGATTTACTCGAAGAACCCCAAAGGGATTAACAAAATCTCCCCAGCTCCCTTTGGAGGTATGCCATCAGCTCCCTAACCTGTCTCTCCGTTTCCTCCAAACTCCCGCTGTTGTCTATAACGAAATCGGCGAGTTCCCTCTTTCGGTCTATATCGAGTTGCTTTTCCCAACGGCGGTTGAAATCCTCCTCGGTCATTCCCCTCCGGAGTGCTCTCTTTTTAGCCTCCTCTTTGGGAGCATATACCAAAACGGTGTAGTGAAACCTGTTTTGGTTGCCCTTTTCAAATATCAGAGCCGCCTCGAGGATGCATATTCCTCCCCTTTCCCTGCAAAAGTTCTCATATTCCCTATAGACCTCCGGGTGGAGTAGGTTTTCGAGCCACTTCAGGAGGTCGGGGTTTTTAAACACCTTTTCGGCGATTTTTTTCCTATCGACCTTTCCCTCGAGGGTCAGAATATCCTTTCCCAACTTTTGCAGGAGCTTTTGCTTTATATCTTCCCTTTCGAGGAGTTTGTGAACAACCTTGTCCGCGTCGAGGACGTTGGCGCCGTATTTTTCCATAAGCTTGGCGACGGTGGACTTTCCCGTGCCTATATTGCCGGTTAGACCTATTTTGAGGGTGCAATTTGTTTTCACGCCAACCTCCCGAAAACTTGCCACTTTTGGTTAGTATAATTTTTTATCGGTTAAAAATTTTTTTG
>JALVTI010000077.1 GCA_027035985.1 Aquificales bacterium
TCGCTCCTACTCCGATACCCACCCCTTTGCCTTTCAATTCGACTACTACAAACAGCGAGGTTCTTACATTTACCTTTTACGTAGCTGGTGATAGGGACAACGCGGAAAATACTATTTCCGAGGTGGAAAGGGCTATTGAAACCTTTGACCTTATAAGGGGATTTATAGGAAGCCTAACAAATCGATTGTTGGAATCTTTGGAATTTCAACTGGAATTGGGGGATAATTTAACGGCACCTTTTGACGATTTTTTGGTATCGGCGTATCTCTCAAAGTTCAATGGAGAAAAATTCCTTTTGGAGGCGGAAGTTGGAAGTTTAATCCTCACCAATTATTTCCAATTTCAGAAATACCTCATAAAGGTTCTTTTTGGTTTATAACCTCCAAAAGGTGTTTCAGGATTTTTTCCTCCGCTTCGGGGATAAACCTCGCTTCCATAAGTTTCCCCTTTTGGGAGTTGAGTTTTCTGTCCCTATAGTGGTTTTGAACAATTTCCAAGACCTTTTGGGGGTTCAAATCTTCCTCCCTAAAGAGGTAAGCCCCGCCTCCTTCGGCGTAATAGAGTGCGTTGTGATATTGGTGGTCGTATGCGGCATAGGGGTAGGGTATAAAGACGGTCGGTATACCGAAAAAGGCGAGTTCCGCCGAAGTCGAAGCCCCCGCCCTCGATACGGTAAAATCGGATATGCGGAGCAGTTTACCCATTTCCTCCACAAAGGGGAGCGTTTTAACCTCGCACCTCGGAGGGGTTTCCGAATAGAGCTTTTCCACCTCGCGGAAGTTTCTTTCACCGGTTATGTGGATTAACCTAACCCCCTCGGGGAGTTTTGAGGCGAGATACACCGCGAGGTGGTTGATACTCCTCGCTCCGAGAGACCCTCCGAGGATAAGGATGTTAAACCTATCCTCCCAACCGAGGTCTTTTAAGACCTCCTCCCTCGAAAGGGATTTGTAGAACTTCAGTTCCTCCCGTAGGGGGATGCCGGTTAAAACGACCTTTTTACGCGGGAAGAATTTCTCCGAACCGGGGAAGGTTATAAAGACCTTTTTCGCAAACTTCGAGAGGTAACGGTTTCCCATGCCGGGAATGGCATTCTGCTCGTGGATAAAGAGCGGTTTACCCGCCAAGCGGGTATAGAGCCCCAAGGGTGCCGAGGTGTAACCTCCAAAGGTTAGGGATACAAAATCCTTTCCCCTCAAAAGGGGGGAGATTTTCGCCGCCGCACCGAGGGTTTGGAGAAAGGATAGCGTTATCCCCAAAAGGTTTTTCCCTTTAAACCTCTCCATTTTGAGGAGTTTGTATCGGTCGAAAATCTCCTTCAGCAGGTGTTCCTTTTTGCCCTCTATCCTATTTTTGTCCCCTACAAATACCAAACCACCGAAGGTGTTTTTTTTCTTTGCATACCCGGCGAAGGCTAACATCGGGTAGAAGTGTCCGCCCGTTCCACCACCGGCGAGGGCGAGAAGAGGTTTCTCCATTTTTGGGATAGTTTAAACCCCGATGGGGAAAACCCTTATTTTGACCGAAAAACCTTCCCAAGCCCGCGATTTCGCCAAAGCCTTGGGAAATTGCCGCCTGCGGGAGGGTTATTACGACTGCGGGGATTACCTAATAACCTGGGCTGTGGGACATCTCTTCGAAATAGACGACTCCGTAGCGCCAAGGAGGTGGTCGCTCTCCACCCTTCCGATATTTCCGGAAAAATTTAAGCTGAAACTCCGCCGCGGGGCGGGAAAGCAGTTTAAGGTTATAAAGCGCCTCCTAAAGGGGGTGGATAGGGTAATCCTGGCAACAGACCCCGGTAGGGAAGGGGAATTGATAGGGAGGGAAATCCTACTAATGGCGGGGTGGAAAAATTGGGAAAACACCTACAGGTTTTGGACTTCCGAAGCCCTAACACCGGAGGTGGTCAGAAAAACCTTAAAGAACCTAAAACCGGCAAAGAAATTCGACAGCCTCT
>JALVTI010000078.1 GCA_027035985.1 Aquificales bacterium
TTTATCGAACCGAACCGCTGCTCACCGAAGTAGTTGGCAAAACCGTATTTGACTATAAAGGATAGATTCCTTTCTGCCCTTTCCCTTTCTGCTTTGGAGACGTTTCGGACCACTATTTCGAAGTAGTTACCCTTAAATTCCCCCAGTTGGAGGGGTTTGTCGGAAAAACCTACTAAGGTGATTTTGTAGTTATCCCCCTCCACCATTTGGGAGGGATTTTTTAACCCCTTTATGGCGAGGTGTTGCTCCGTTACGGCGTTTTTATCCTTTAACCCGGCAAAGGTGATATTTTTAACGGGCAACCTAAAGCGGTCTGCCAACTCCCTAACCACATCGACGGTGTTACGGTCTATTTTTTTAAGCCTGTAGTAGGCGTATTCACCCTTTTCCCCCAAAGGGGTGTCGATAAGCTCCTTAACGAAGAAGTCCTGAGGTTTTTCCTTTATTCGGAACATAAAAGGGGAAATTTAAAAGAGTAGGTCGTCGAGGTCGTCATTTCCTTCCTCACTACTTTCGGTGGAAAATATCGAATAGCCCTTTACTTGAAGGGCAATTTCTTTAAGCTCCTTGAGGTAATGTTCTATTTCCTTTAACACCTGGAGTTTTTTCTTAAAGTATTCGATTTCTTCCTTAGATAGGTGTTCGTTTTCTAAAAGATTTCTAACCGCTATTTGGGAAAATCTTACATTGGTAAATATTATCTGCCAATCCCGCCAAAAGTTTTTGGAATCTATGGGGGTTTTAAGGGCAAAACGTTGAAGTTTATTGATTTCCTCAAGAAGTCTAAGCTCAATATTTTCCATGGGTAATAACTAATTTAACCCTTATAGGAAAAAAGGTCATCCTTATTTCCTTTAAGTGGATAACAAGGAATAAAAAAATACTTTCTGGGTTATTAAATTAGTTAATCCCAAACAGGGGAGGAAAGATACTTTTCTCCCCCATCGGGGGCTATGGTAACTATAACGCCTCTCGGTAGCTGTTCGGCGAGGCGGACTGCGGCATGTATAGCTGCACCGCTTGAAATACCTAAAAATAATCCTTCTTCTTTTGCTAGGCGACGGGTCATTTCATAAGCTTCGGAGGTTTTAACGTAGACCATACGGTCTACGATAGTTTCATCAAAAATACCCGGTTTTATAGAACTTTCCATATGTTTTAAACCCTCTATACCGTGTCGTGGTTCTGCGGGTTGAACCCCAATGATTTCTATGTTGGGATTATATATTTTTAACCTTCTGCCGGTTCCTACAAGAGTTCCACCGGTCCCCGCACCGGCAACAAAGTGGGTTATTCTTCCTTTAGTTTGCTCCCATATTTCTACACCGGTAGAGTAAAAATGAGCTTTCCAATTTGAATGGTTGTTGTATTGGTCGACGTAATAATATTTGTCGGGATATTTCTTGACCAACTCCCTTACAAAGCGTATTGCTCCATCGGTACCCTCTTCTGGAGGGGTTAAATGGAGAGTGGCTCCAAAAATTTTTAAAATGCGTTTTCTCTCCTCGGATACACCAGCCGACATAGCCAATTCAACTTTAAAACCCAAAGCCCTACCTATCATCGCAAGAGCTATTCCTGTATTTCCACTGGTGGCATCTATTATGGTTTTTTCAGGGGTTAATTCTCCCCTTTTTATGGCGTCCATAATCATCCTTAAAGCGGGTCTATCCTTTACCGAACCTCCTGGGTTAAATTTTTCCAACTTTACCCAAATTTCCACATTAGGGTTTGGATTTAAATTCCTAAGCTTTACAAGGGGAGTGTTTCCTATAAGTTTTATTAACTCCTCTCGTGGTTTTCTGAAAGGTTCGTCAAATTCACCGTAAACGAACATTACTTATATTCCACTATAACAACCCCTCCCCATGCTCCTATTCTGACAATTTTTCCATCTGAGGTTTTGAAAGTTACAACACCTGTATGGGTTTTTAAGTCCCCTTCACTTTCTTCAAACCACACGTAACCTTTACCGTGATAAATTTTGACAGGTTTTTCGGAACCAGCGGGATACACATAAACTGTATACTCTCCGCCAGTAATCTTAAGTAGGTTTTTTTCCAATTTTGTGCCGAACTTACTTTGAACTATCCAATAGGCGCCCGCTACCAAAAGTAGGATTAGAATTCCTATTAGTGAAATAACAATGCCCTTTTTGCCCATCATAAGGGTTCAATTTAGACCAAAAATCATTCCCCGCCGGAGGCGGGTTTCATCAAATTTTTTAATGAATTTAAAATATAGTGGGGTTCATATAAAAGACATTTTTTTATAGGAATTTGATGGCAATTGGCGGGAAAACAGGGTGAACATTCTAAACCTTTGTATAAAACTTTTACTCTTTTTCCTAAAGGTTTCCAAATTTTAGGATTTGTAGGTCCAAATAAAACAATGGTAGGAGTTCCCAAATATCCTGATAAGTGGGAAAAACCGCTATCGTTACCTATATATCCTTTGGCACCCTTTAATAGTTTAGCAAAAAGAAGTAAATTCTTAACTTTATAAGTTCTAAATGTTTTCAATTGTTCTACTAAAGGTAATTCCGCTTCACCTATAACAAATAAGGGTGAGAAACCTTGTTTTTCCAAAAGCAGGTAAAGATTTTTATAAAGCTCCAGAGGGGGATTTTTCTTTTCCGAACCACTTCCGGGGTGGAGGATAATATATTTACTCCAATCGGTGAACCTTTCTATGGGTAGTATTTCGCTAAATGTGTATTTTCTTAAATCCAATTTCTTAAGATAGTATTCCGTTATATGTTCATTGCTGGTTGGGAATGGATATATCCACTTTATATTGGGTGCATTTATAAATTTTTTAACCGAGATAAGGATTACTTCATCATAGGTTTCTACATTCGGAAGTTCTGAAAAAACTTTAGATGCGAATCCGACCTCTAAAGCCAATTGAAAAGCATCGGTATTACCGACTAAATGAACTTCCCATCCCAGTTTTTTATAAATTTCCGCAATGGGAAAAATTAAAAGAGAGTCTCCTAAACCGCCTCGTCGATAAATTAAGATTTTTTTATGATCCATTAGCTGGTTTCTTTAATCTTTGTTTTAATTTTCTCAAAGTTTTATCTACTGCTATACCTCTTCCCGATTTTAGTGATTGTTTAATAAATTCCACAAAGTGTTTTACATAGATATTGTCTCCGTATAGTTTTTCTATTTCCTTTAAACCTTCCAAAAGGGTATCCGCAAGGTAGAGTTTTTTATAAACCTTTTTAAGAAGTTCTATATCTTCCTTGGAAAAATTATTTCTTTTAAGTGCTATTGTATTTAATCCTTTAGCCTCTATGTGATGTCCGGCAACTTTAATATAAGGGGGGACATCCTTATTAACACCGCTTAATCCTCCAACCATAGCATAAGCGCCTATGCGACACCACTGTTGAACTGCAGCCAGTCCTCCAATAAAGGCGTGATGTTCTACTTTAACGTGTCCTCCTAAAGTTGCTGCATTTGCCATAATAACGAAGTCACCAACTTCGCAATCGTGAGCTACATGGCTATAAGCCATTAGAAAAACGTTATTTCCTATATAGGTTAGATTTTTATCAAAATCGGTTCCCCTATTTACTGTAACGTATTCTCTTAGAATTGTGTTGTTACCTATAACAACTTTTCCATTTTTTCCGCTATCCCTTAGATGTTGAGGTGCATCCCCTATAACACAACCGTCGTGAATTTCACAATTTTTTCCGATTTCTACATTATGGAAGAGAGAAACTCTATTACCAATTTTAGTGCCTTTGCCTATTTTTATATTCCCTTGAAGAATAGAAAAAGCTCCTATTTCAACATCTTCATCGAGTTCTATATTTCCCTCTAGAATGGCTGTAGGATGAATCTTTGCCATCTCGGTTTATTTACATTAACAAATTTTTTAAATTCTTTTAAACATGCAAAAAGAATCTGTAGTTTTATGTGTAACAGGGGCAAGTGGTGCAATATATGCAAAGACTTTTTTAGATATTGTTCCTTCGCTGGATATAAATATTGAATGTATATTTTCGGAATATGGAAGGCGAGTTTTTAATTATGAACTGGGGTTAAAATACTCGGAAATTATAGAAACATATTCTAAAAAAGGAATAAAATTTCACGAACCTAATGATATGTTTTCTCCCCTGGCAAGTGGTTCGGTCTTATCTCAATATTCTGCTGTTGTAGTTTTACCTTGTTCCGTTTCAACTCTGGGAAATGTAGCAAATGGTATTGTAAACAACTTAATTCATAGGGTTTGCGATGTAGCTTTAAAAGAAAAAATACCTCTTATTATGGCTGTAAGAGAAATGCCGCTTAGCGTTATTCATTTAGAAAATATGGTAAAAATACAGAAAATGGGTGCTTCTGCCTTTGTAATTTCTCCGGCTTTTTATAACAAACCTCAAAAAATAGAGGACTTAGCGCTATTCGTGGTAGGAAAAATATTAGATTTATTAAAAGCAAAACATAATCTTTATAAAAGATGGAATGAAAAGTAAATATTAATAATCAAGTTCTTCTAAAAGTTTTACATGATGTTTGGCTTCCTTGAATTCCTTTGTTTGGAGTATAAATTTATGGAACTCGATATTTGTTTTTAAACCTTGTCCTTCAATAACTGTTTCATTTAAAACTCTTAAAGCACGTTTTATTAATTCATCTCTATTTTGAGCCCAAACAATAAATTTAGCTAATAGACTATCGTAGTAAGGAGGAATTTTATAACCCGGATATAAATGTGTATCTATCCTTACACCAAAACCTCCAGGAAGAATTAATTTTTCGACCAATCCGGGAGCTGGAGTAAAAGTTTTAGGGTCTTCCGCATTTATTCGCATTTCTAAAGCTATTCCTTTTATAGGAGGGGCTTCTTTAAAGGTTAATTCCTCTCCTTGAGCTATTAGAAATTGCCACTTTACAAGGTCTATACCGGTAACCATTTCGGTTACGGGATGCTCTACCTGGATTCTTCCGTTCATTTCGATGAAATAAAAGTTTCCTGTTTGTGTATCGTATAAAAACTCAACGGTTCCCGCTCCTGTGTAGTCCACAGCCTTGGCAAATTTTACGGCTGCTTCGTATAATCTTTTTCGGGTTTCATCGTTTATAGATGGGGAAGGAGCTTCCTCTATAACCTTTTGATGTCTTCTCTGAATAGAACATTCCCTATCGCTGATAGGGACTACATTTCCGTATTGGTCGGCAAGTATTTGGATTTCAATGTGTTTAGGATTTATCAAAAATTTTTCTATATAGATAGTATCATTTCCAAAAGAGATTTTTGCCTCACTTTGGGCTAAAGGAAATTTTTCACGGAGTTCTTTTTCATTGTAAACTACTCGCATGCCTCTACCGCCACCGCCGGCGGCAGCTTTAAGAATTACCGGATAACCTATTTCGTAAGCTATATCTAAAGCTTCTTCTATAGATGTTCTTCTCGAGCTACCTGGTATAACAGGAACACCTGCTTGTTTTGCTATTTGTTTTGCTCTTACTTTATTTCCTATAAGTTTAAGAGTTGAAGGTTTAGGTCCTATAAAAATAAGACCATTGGCTTCTACTATTTCGGCAAATTTGGGATTTTCGGATAGAAAACCGTATCCAGGATATATTGCATCTGCGCCTGTGATTTCGGCTGCTGAAAGAATATTGGGAATATTTAAATAACTTTCCTGAGGATTGGGAGGACCTATACATATAGCTTCATCTGCAAGCATTATATGTAAACTGTCTTTATCCGCTTCTGAGTAAACAGCTACAGTTTTTATGCCTAACTCTTTACAAGTTCGAATGGCTCTTACCGCTATTTCTCCTCTATTGGCTATAACAACTTTTTTAATTTCTCTTGTATTGGAATCTTTTAGCATTTAAACGTAAAAATGTTAACGGAAGAAAATATTATGGAAAACTTTATTTAAAGTTATTTTTTTCTATTTCATCTATTAATGATAAACGTTCATTGTGTCTTCCCCCTTCAAAAGGAGTTTCCAACCAAGTTTCTACTATCTCTTTAGTCAAATCTTCTCCCGTAACTCTACCTCCTAAACAAAGGATATTACTGTTATTGTGAAGGCGGGAATATTTGGCGGAATATATATTGTGGCATAAGGCTGCTCTGACACCTTTAAATTTATTTGCTACTATGGACATACCTATACCACTTCCGCAGATAAGAATACCTCTTTCTATTTCCCCTTTTGATACCATTTGGGCTACCTTCTGAGCATAAATGGGGTAATGACATCTTTCTTCGGTGTAAGTGCCTACATCTATAACCTCAATACCTTTTTCCTCTAAAAGTTTTTTAACAAATTCCTTAAGTTTAAAACCGGCGTGGTCGGCTCCTAAAGCTATACGTTTTACAGCCATAAGTTTAAAATCTTCCATAATGTTCCTATTTTTTGGGGGTAGTTTTGACCCTATACATATAGGCCACCTAATATTGGCGAGAGATGTGAAAGAAGTTTTTAACTTTAAAAAAGTTATATTTATTCCCACCTATATATCTCCTTTTAAAGTAAAAAAAGGACATGGTGCTTCTGTTAAGGATAGAATTAAAATGATTAAATTGGCTATTAAAGATATTCCTTATTTTGATATAGATACCTTTGAGGTAAGTAAAAAACGTGTTTCATATACTTTATATACGGTAAAGTACTTACAAAAGCGTTATAAATTAAAAAAAGTCCCATGGTTAATGGGAGATGATAGTTTTTTACAGTTTCATAAATGGTATAAATGGAAAAAGTTGCTAAAAATTTTAAAGCCTATAGTTGTTATTAGGGAATATTCAAAAAAGGAAATAGAAAATTATGCTAAAAAAGTTTTAAAAATACCTCCGAACTATCTGGTAATTTATGCAGGTAGACGATTAGAAATCTCTTCTACTGAGATAAGGGAGAGATTAAAAAAGGGGAAAGATATTAAATTTCTAGTTCCCGAAGAGGTAGAGGCTTATATAAAAAAACGAAAACTTTACATTTAAGGAGCTAAACGTTTTCTTCCTTTTCTCCTGCGGCGGGCAATAATTTTCCTACCACTTTTAGTGGACATTCTTGCTAGAAAACCACTTTTCCTTTTTCTTTTAAGATTAGAAATATGAGTTTTTATCCTTTCGGTAGCCATTTTAAATCCTCCTCTTAAGCTTTTAAAATTAAATAGAGCTTAATTTTAAATTGGTAAAGGGGTGAAAAAGGGGAAAAATTAGAAACCTGCCTTTCCGGAGAGTACTCCGGTAAAGAGCAAAATTAATGCTATTAGCAAACCGTAAAGAATAGCGGTTTCTGCGAATGCCAAACCAATGAAGAAATATAACCTTAGTTTGTTCTCAAGGTTGGGGTTTCTGGCTAAGCCTTCCATCATACCCCTTGCGGAAGCACCAAAACCGACACCACCACCGGCAGCAGCAGCACCAACGGCAACACCTGCACCTACTGCTACTAAACCGAAGAAGATAGCCTTAGCCAAAGTTGCATCCATTTTAAAACCTCCTCCTTAGTTTTTCACTATCAAAGTAGGAATATCTAATTTCTCTATAAGTTTACATAGATTTTTATTTTCCAAGCATCCTAAAATTAGGAAGTCTATTTCTTTTTGAGCTAGAGAGGAAACCACTTTGGAGCTTTCATTTACTTCGACTTTTAAAGGTAAATCCGTATTACCACTTAAAGCTTCCCATTCGGAAAGTATTTTTTGTTGGTATCTTTTTTTTATAGTTTCTATTTCTTCTTTGGATAGAGGCATTGATAGTGATAAAACCCATTTTTCTGCATGGTATGTGTTTTCCAAAACTAGAATAACTTCTTCAATGCTGAAACCTTTTTGAAAAAACTGATAAAGGAAAGAAAGAGTTCTTTTACAAGTTCCATTCTCTGGGTTAAAAACAACTGCTAGTTTCATCTTAGTGTGCCTCCTCTGCTACTGCTCCGGCCAAATAAATAACTGTTAAAATCATAAATACAAGAGTTTGTATAAATATAGCCAGAATTTTAATAATTATCAGAAACCATAGTAAAGGAGGAGAAATAAGAGTTAAAAGAACATTAGTTAAAACTAAAGAAGTAACAACGAGAAGTATTAAAGAACCTCCTCTCATATTTGCAAATAACCTCAATGCCAGGGTAATAGGTCTAGCTATATGAGATATAACCTCAATAATAAAGAAGAAGGGAGCCATCCAAGGAATAGGTCCTAGAAAGTGTTTTATGTATTTAACACCATGTTTTCTAATTCCCTCCCAATTATAGTAAAGAAAAACTATTAATCCTAAAGCTAAAGTAGTATTTAAATTAGCTGTAGGAGCGTCGAATCCAGGTATAAGCGTAAATAAGTTGCTGAAGAAAATAAAAATACCTAAAGCTGCTACTAAAGGAACGTACTTTAAACCTTCCTTACCTATGTTTTCTACTAATAATTGCCGAACAAAATTTAAATATCCTTCCAATA
>JALVTI010000079.1 GCA_027035985.1 Aquificales bacterium
CCTCCTTCACCTTGGCGATAATCTTCCTAACGCGGCGGTAAGCCTCCCTGATTTCGGCAAGGAGTTCGCTCTCGAGCAAAGAGTGGAGTTTTTCGACCGTTTCGATAACCTCCAAAATGTCGAAACCACTCTTGGTCTCAAGAACCGCCGAAACCAATTCCCTCCCGTAGGTGGGGGCTAGGTAGTTGAGCAACCTCCCCTTGAAGAATTTGTCCAGTTCCTTTAAAAGTTCTCCTTTGGAAAGTTCCAATTCCTCAAAGCGGTCGTAGGCAATTTCTATCAACCTTTCGAGGTCGAGGTTTAGCCGTTTTTTGTCAACTATGCGGATAATTCCGAGGGCGGCGCGGCGCAGTCCGTAGGGGTCGGCGGTGGAGCGGGGTTTTTCCCCTATACCGAAGTAGCCCACCAAATCGTGAACCTTATCGGTTATCGATAGAACGGTTCCCACATCGGTTTGGGGAATCTCGTCATCTGCGCCTTTGGGTTTGTATTGCTCCCAGAGGGCTTTGGCGACCTCGTCGTCCTCCCCTTGGGCTTTGGCGTAGATATAGCCCATATAGCCCTGTAGTTCGTCCAGCTCTTTGACCATTTCGGTTAGCAGGTCGGCTTTGGACAGATATGCCGCCCTCTCGGCTTTTTTGACCTTTTCGGGATAGAGCCAAGAAGCGAGCTCCACCGATATGTCGACCAACCTAAGGGTCTTGTCGTAAAGGGTTCCCAATTTGGGGTGTTGGAGAATTCCCCTAAGCTTGGGAACGAGGTCTTCGAGCCTCCTCTTTAGGTCTTCCCTGTAGAAGAATAGGGCATCCTCGAGGCGGGCTTTTAAAACCTTCTCAAAACCCTCGCGGACGACGTTGTCGTTTTTCGGCACGTTGTTGGATATGGTGAGGAATTTGTTAACAACCTCACCGGTGGGTTTTTGGAAACAGAAAAACCTCTGGTGGTGGGCGGCGACGGTGATGATAACCAACGGAGGAAGTTCCAAATACTTTTCGTCGAACCCTCCGAGGATGGGATGAACGTATTCGACCAAAAAGGTGTTTTCCTCCACCAAATCCCCCCTCAAGGGGACTTTTGCACCGAATTCACCCTCATACTCCGAAAGGGTTTTCTCGATAAGCTCCCTCCGCTCGCGGTGGTCGAGAATTACGTAATACTCCCTTAGGAGTTTGAAGTAATCGACCGTATCCTTAACTTGGAGGGGTTTACCCCTGAAGTTCCCCCCGTTATTTACAAACCTATGCCCGTAGGTGGTGTTTGAGCTTTCTATATTGCCCCACCTGAAGGGAACAACCCTGTCGTTGGCGAGCGCCAAAATCCAGCGCACCGGTCTCAAAAAGAGCTTACCCGAGCTATCCCAACGCATGTATTTGGGAAAGGGAACGTTGTCGAGTATTTCGGAAATTTTCTCCGCCAGCAGTTCTTCGGTCTTCCTACCCCCGACGAGGCGCTTTATAGCCACATACTCACCCTTTCCTTTGGGGAGAATTTTTACCTCTTCGAGGGAGGCGTTATTTTTTTTCAAAAACCCTTCGAGGGCTTTGGTAGGTTTTCCCTCACTATCAAAGGCTACACTTTTCGGAGGTCCCCACACGAGTTCCTTCTTTGTGGGTTCCTCCTCCGAGAGGTTTTTTATATGAACCACCAACCTGCGGGGGGTTCCGAAAACCTCTATTTCCCCGAACGGGATTTCCCTCTCCTCCAGAAATCCCTTTATGGAATTTTTCAAATATTCGAGAACCGGCAAAATGGAGGCGGCGGGAAGCTCTTCCGTTCCTATTTCCAGCAAAAAGTTCATAAATTGAATATTCTCAAAAAAGAAGCCCGCCGAAGGCGGGGATAGGTATTCTTTTGAAAGATAGGGTTCGATGGCAGACGCCGTTTTGGAGAGGGGGTTTCTCGGAAGGAGACAAGCCTTCCACTTTAAAAA
>JALVTI010000080.1 GCA_027035985.1 Aquificales bacterium
ACTGCATAAGGTAAAATTTCAACCTCAACCAAATAGGTTATTTCTTCCTCCGTTAAACCAAATTTGGGATAGTGAAGAACTTTAATTAACTCTTCAAGTGTTTCGGGACAGAAAATTAATTGAATTTTTCCCTCTTTCCACGCCTTCCTTATGCTTTCTAACCGTCCACCGAATAAGAGAATGGAAATCAAAATGTTGGTATCTAAAACCACCCTTAATCCTTTTCCCTTGCCCATTTTATAGCCTCGTCAATAACCTTTTTGGTTAAACCTCTCCCTTTTATCTTTTTCCTAATGCTTTCTATGGAGATTTTTGCGGGAATAACCCTTGCGGGAATTAGAACAATTTTCCCGTCTTCTACTTTAACCTCAAAATAATCTGTTTCCGGTATCTGCTTTAAAACCTCCTTGGGTAAGGTTATCTGGTTTTTTGATGTTTTTTTAACTAACATTTTCTTACCTCCTTACTTCCTTATAGTAAGGAAACTCCCTAAAGATGGCTTATGATGACTTCTCTTTTGCGGAGCACTCAGGAAAATGGCAAACTCCAAAGGTGAATAAATTGAGAATAAATGACCTATTGGAGTTTTAAGAAAAAAACGAACTTTAAGGGTCTATAAGCCTTTGTTTCACACTCGGATAGTGTTTAATGTTTAAAGTCCATAGTTTACTTTGTTATCTTTTAACAATAGGAGGAAGAAAAAAATGTCCTTAATAATTAATAGGAAATTAGTTAAAAATTTCTATAAAGCAGAGCTGTTTTATAAACTCCACAAAGCTAAAGAGTGTATAAAACTTTTTGAGGCTAAATATGGAAAATCTTTTAAGGAATTTGAAAGGGATGTTAAAACAAATTCTGAAAACTTTGAGGCTTGGGACGATTATATGGAATGGAAATCCTGTATTAAGGAACTTGAAACGGTTAATAAACTTCTAAATGTAATTTCTAATTTAAATTGTTTAAATCTGAATTTTTCAATATTGTACATATTTGCTCTATACTTTCAATAAGCTTCTTTTCTTCACAAAGCGGTATAGCATTTTTTAATCTTAATTTATTTTCATTTTCCTTAAATAGGAAATCTAAAGTTAATTTTATGCTATCTGGTATACTTTCCCTTTTTTCTATAGTTGTAAGAATAATATGCCAACCTCCTTTATAGTATATCTCCATTCTTAAATTTTTACCCTCAATTTTAGCACCTTCCATAATAATCTTTGGAGGTATCGATCTGCTACTACTTTCCAAGTAATAACTTATTTGAAAAGGTTTATATATTTTAATCTCTTCTAATCTCCATTTTTCTATTCTTTTATCTTCAGGCTTTAATCTAAAATGATTTTTAAAGAAATTCCAACTAAAAAGTTCCCTATGAAAAGAGTTAGTATTTTTTTTGCTTGGGATAAGTACTCTTTTAGGATTTCTTTCATCTCCCTCTATATAAATTTTCCGATATTTACTATATTTAATTAGTTCTGGATTATCTATAATAAGTGCAATCCAATCTTTGCATTTGAAATCTTTATAATTCTCTTGATAATTTTTAATTATATTGCTAAGTTGTATACTTAAATCTTGAGATAGTTCTACTTTATTTAATAATTCTTTTAAAACTTCTTTTCTAGAGGAATTTTCAAAAACTTTTATCCAATTATCCAATCGTTCTCTGATATTTTTTTCAAAATTGCAAAATGTTCTATATTGTCTATCTCTTGAAGCTTCTGGCATATAATTCCCAATTGTTAGCAAAGCTCTATAAAGCAAAATTTGGTTGTCTTCTTTTTCTTTAGCAAAATCCCAAAGATGTTTAAATTTTTCGTAATATTCTTTAAATTTATATATTTTTCCATTGGAAAAATCTATTAAGAAACCGATATATCCCTGCAAATACCAATGTTTTTCCGCAGCTTCTATAGGTTCTCTCCATTCTGGGTCATTTATTATCAATTTAGCTTTTCTGATTTCTTCTTTTCTCTGTTCTGTTCTAAAGAATGGTAAATCATTATCCCTTTTTAAGGTAAAGTCTGTTTCTCGTTTTTCCGCTAACCATTTTAAAAAAGAAGATTCTCCACTTTTTATAAAAGCTTTATTTATTCTTTCTATAGCTTTAATTGCTTCTATATAATCCCATATAGGTTTAGTATCATATCTTGTATTATTGGCTAAATTGAATAAAACCCTAATGTAGTCATCATCAAAATTATATACTAAATACGAAAATACTATATGTAACTTAACTCTTTCCTCATAGGAAGATTTAGATAATGTTTCTTCTGGTTTCTTATCCAATTCTTCCTTAAAAAGGATATCAATTATAGTTTTAAGAACTATATCTTCCTCTATAAGTTGTAGTTTTTTTTTACTTTTACTTAATTTTTTATGAATTTTCTTTAGAAATTTTAAAAGATTATTTATTACGGTTTTATCTTTTTCTATTATTTCTATTCCAAAATCTAGAAAAGGATCCTTTTCTATAAAGGATTCTAATCTTTCTTCTGGAGTTAATTTTTTTAATGTATAAAAATTAAGCAAAGTATGATATAAAAGCGCATAAAAATATCTATCAGCTAATAGAGGAGCCTCCTCAAGTTTATCAGTTCTCTCTTTTGCTATATTCCAAAATATATCCAAATATTCATTATCAAATCTAGCTTGTTCTACAGGATCCGTTATATATTTATATAATCTAGCTTTAAAATTTTCAAAATTAGTTAAAGGTTTTCCTCTTGCATTCATTTTTACATATATATCCTCGCCTAAATTGTATTCTTCTAGAGGTAAGAATTTAAACTTAACATTATTTTTAATCTTTTCTGGATTAATAATTCCTTTTTCGAATTCTTTTTTAAATTCAGTTTCTATCCATTCAAGCATTCTTAAAACAGCACTTACAGTAGGATCTTTTTTCCATGTTTTAAAAAACCAATTAGAGTTTTCTATAGCTTTTACTAAATTTTCGCCATTAGAAATTTTCTCTTTTAATTTTTGCCAATTTTCTTCTTTTGTTAATTCTTTAAAAAAATCCCTAGACACAGGTCTAAGTTCATAAGAAAAATTTTGCAAAAACTCTTCATATTTTCCGCTTTTCAGCGTTGAATAATAATAAAGTAAAAAGACCGTTGTAAGTCTTTGTTGTCCATCTATAGGTTCAAAATCATTGCCTTTAACACTTCCATAAATAAAATCCAAATCTATGAAACTATTTATTCCTTCCTTTACATATTTTAGAAACTTTATAGCCTTTACTTTTTCTTGTTCTCTCCCTTGAGCATAATCTCTTTGAATCTTAGGGATTACTATCTTATAATGTTCTATTAATTCACCAAAAGTTATTTCTTTGATATTTACATCGTTACTCATTATTTTCTTCCTCCTTTAAGAAATCTTTTAATGTACTTTCAATAATATTGGTATATTCATTCATATCTTCTTTATCCCACACGATAAGAAGTTTAGATCCTTTTAAAGGATACTTCATAAAAACATTCTTGGTTCCTAGTGGAATATAAGCTCCATTTAATTCTTCTTCTATTATTATTTTTCTTTTCTTAAAAAAGAAATAATTTTTCAATTTCTTATTCAATTTATCACTAAGAAGGGTTAAATTCCCAATATAATCTTTTTCACCTTCATTTGGAGAAAACTTATCAAATAGTTTATTGAACACCTTTTCTATTTTTTCTCTATTATCCGTCGATAAAACTTCCTCTATCTCAGATTTTAAATCCTCTATTTCGGGATCTTTCTCATAATAATTTTTTAAAATTCCTCTTTTTTCATCTAAGTTTAGATTTTCAGGTTTTACAGGATTAATATGTTCTATAGTCCATTTTTGAGATTTATGTAAGTGAAAAGGAAATCTTAAATACATCTCGCCTTGTAGGTTTTTATTTGCTTGTATGGTTAAAACTATATTAAAAAGAAATAATATGTTTTCCAATTTTTCTTTATCTTCAGGATAAGTTAAACTTCTTAGCTCGCCTCTGGAAGTTTTTATTTTTTCTTCTTTTATTTTTTCTCGTAGAAATCGCTTAAATTCTTTCCTATTATTTGCTTGAAAGTTTCTAATTATTTGCTTAATAACTTCGTTCCTTTGTATTTTATTGCTTTTATCTTTAGCATTAATTAAAAAACCTATAAGATGGTAAAGTTCGTTATCTTCATAGAATTCTTCTAGAATGCGAAAATAATATTTAACCATATCCCAAATTTCTTTTATAATTTTTTGTTGGGTCTCCTTACTTTTATTTCTTAATGCTTCATAAAATATGTAAAAACTTTTTCTTTCGTCGTCTTTCCTTAAATTCTTAAGTCTATTTTTTGCATCTTTTACTTCTTTTATATTTTCATCCTCAGCGACTAGCTCAAATAAAATGTCTATTCTGGTAGGCTTTCTATAATTGCTTTTACCATAAATAAATCCCCAAAATCTATTATCTTGAAGCTTAGTTTCTATATTGTCCCATTCACTTATTAAAAGAGTTTTTTCATCCTCATTTTCCAGAGGTAACAAGAATAGAGCCTTTATAAGTTCTGAATTCGTTAGAGGTATTTTTCCTATATTTAAACGAGTGAATATTTGAATTTCATCTTCTTCTGGAACTTCATACCAAATAAATTTAATATCTTTCTTGGGTGTAAAACCCAATAAAATTTCCGCGAGTTGTCTTCCTGTTATGGCTCTTTCCTCAGTTTTTCTTTTAATCCATTCTTTTATTGTTTTGTAGGCATTATACATATGCCAGTAATCTAAATTTTGTTTTGCTTTACTTTCATCCTGGTCTTCTATAGAAGAAAGAAAATCTTTACTACCAGGTCTAATTTCATAATCTATTTCGTAAAATTTCTCAATTCCATATTCTTCTTTTATTATTTTTTCCAGAGCTTTAAGTATAAGTAATATGGTAGTTAATCGTTGTTGCCCATCAATAACTCTATAAATATTCTTTTTCTCTTTCAGACTTTTTTCCTCATCTCTTTTAACTACTAAAGGTTGAAGGCAATAGAAGGAATTACCCTCCTGAGAGGATTGTTGCTTAAAATCCAGAAGATCTTCTAATAAATCTTCGGTTTCTCTTTCTGTCCAACGGTAACCTCTCTGGTATGAAGGAATTACAAACTTATAGTTTCCTTTTACCAGTTCATATATAGATTTTAAACTACTCATATTAGCGTATAGTATAAATTGTATTTTTCAACCTCTCCACCGCCTTTTGCAATCCCTCTATTATCGTTCCCCCACCCTGAGCCATATCGGGACGACCGCCGCCACCGCCACCGAGCTCCTTGCCTATTTCCCTAATGAGCTTTCCGGCGTTGAGTTTTTCCTTATCGGCTATCTCCTTGGTTATAGCCAACACCGTTTGGAGTTTCTCACCCTGTTTGTTTACCAAAAAGACCACCGCCGGTTTGTGTTTCTGTCTTAGCACATCGGCGAGGTTTCTAAGTTCCTCCATAGGGACACCCTCAAAGGTTCCCCAAACGAGCTTTTTATCCCCTACCCGTTCGACTTTTATAGCTTTATCCAACTGCTGTTTCAAAAGTTCCTGTTTCAACCTTTGGAGTTCCTTTTCCTTTTCCTTTAGTTCCTCCAAGAGTTTTTCCACCTTTTGGGATACCTCTTCGGGTTTGGAGACCAATTTTTCGGAAACCTCTTTGAGGGTTTTGAAGGATTTTTGCGCCTCCCTTACGGCGGGCATGCCGGCTTTGGCTATCACCCTCCTAACGCCGGCGCCCACGGAGGATTGGGAAATTATCTTGAAAAATCCTATATCTCCGGTTCTCTTAACATGGGTTCCGCCGCAGAGCTCCTTGGAGAAATCGGGAACCTCTATAACCCTGACGGTGTCGCCGTATTTCTCCTCAAAGATAGCCATAGCGCCGCTTCTTACCGCCTCGTCGTAGGGCATTACGCGGCATACGACCTCTTTGTTTGCCTGGATTTCCCTGTTTATAAGCTCCTCTATGCGCTCTATGTCCTCGTCGGTTAGCGGTTCGAAGTGGGTAAAGTCGAACCTCAAATATTCGGGGTGGACGAGCGAACCGGCTTGTCTGACGTGTTCGCCCAATACATTCCTTAGAGCGGCGTGGAGTAGATGGGTGGCGGTATGGTGGCGGGCGGTCGCCTCCCTTCGTTCCCTATCGACCTGCGCGACCGCCATTTCGCCCCTTTCAATCTTGCCCTTTATAACCTTACCCTTGGCGACGATAACACCCTCAACCGGCTTTTGGGTGTCCTCCACCTTAAAGAGACCGCTCGGCGTCTCTATCAGACCTTGGTCTCCCACCTGTCCGCCCCCTTCGGGGTAAAAGGGAGACTTTTCTAGGATTACCTCCCCTTCTTCTCCCTCGTGGAGGGTATCGACAATTTCCTCACCTTTAATGAGACCCTTAATAGGCGTTTCCACCACGAGGTGGGTATATCCGACAAACTCCGAGGTTAGTCCCTCGTCTTTAGCCTTTTGATAGACCGGTTTAACCTTTTTGGTCTCCACCTTGAAGTGTTTCCTAGCCTCCTCCCTCTGCCTTTCGAGTTCCCTTTCAAACTCGGCGTAATCAACCCTAAGCCCCTGCTCGGCGGCTATCTCGTCTATGAGGTCAACGGGAAACCCGTAGGTGTCGTATATCTTGAAAACCTCCTTACCCGTCAGGAAGTCCCTACCCTCTCTTTTAGCCCTCTCAATGGCTTTTTCGACCAACTCTACACCCGCTTTGAGGGTTCTTAAGAATCTCTCCTCCTCCGAACGGACTATTCCTTTAATAAACTCACTTTGGAGTTCCAATTCGGGATAAGCCCCCTTCATGAGGTCGACCACCAAATCGACCCCCTTGTGGAGGAAAGGTTTATCTATCCCCAATTTGTAGCCGTATCTTAGTGCCCTGCGGAGGATTTTCCTAATTACGTACCCCCTCCCCTCGTTGGAGGGCAAAACCCCGTCCCCTATTGCGAAGGTTAAAGCTCTAAGGTGGTCGGCTATAACCCTAAGGGCAACGTCGGTTTTGAAGTCCTCGCCGTATTTCACACCCGCCAACTTCTCGCCGAATTGAATGAGGGGGAAGATGTTATCTATCTCGTAGTTGGTCTTAGTCCCCTGCAGAACG
This sequence comes from Aquificales bacterium, assembly GCA_027035985.1. Taxonomy (GTDB): domain Bacteria; phylum Aquificota; class Aquificia; order Aquificales; family QOAS01; genus QOAS01. Next base: position 7,102 of record JALVTI010000080.1, read on the forward strand.
GAGGCTATACGCTCGAGACCCATACCGGTGTCGATGTTTTTCCGCGGCAAGGGTGTGAGATTCCCCTTCTCGTCGCGGTTGAACTCCATAAAGACGAGGTTCCAAATCTCGAGAAGTCTCTCGTCCCCCTCGTATTCCTCCCCGCGGTCGTAGTAGATTTCGGAGGAATACCCGCAGGGTCCCACATCCCCCATCTGCCAGAAGTTGTCCTCGTCTCCCAACTTTAGGATTCTTTCCTCGGGAACCCCTATAACGTCCCTCCAAATTTTGTAGGCTTCCTCGTCCTTTTCGTGGACCGAAACGTAAAGGCGCTCCTTGGGTAATTTCAGATAGTCGGTTACAAATTCCCAGGCGAACTCTATAGCCTCCTTTTTGAAGTAGTCGCCGAAGGAGAAGTTCCCGAGCATTTCGAAAAAGGTGTGGTGGCGCGACGTGTAGCCGACTTGCTCCAGGTCGTTGTGCTTACCGCTCACCCTAAGGCACTTTTGACAGGAGGTAGCCCGCGGAGCGGGGGGTTTTTCCACTCCGAGGAAATACCTTTTAAAGGGAACCATTCCGGCGTTTACGAACAAAAGGGTGGGGTCATCTTCGGGAACGAGTGGAAAGGATTTAAACCTCTTGTGGTTCTTTTTTTCGAAGTATGACAAAAATAGTTCCCTAATTTCGTCGACCTTTAAAGGTTGGGTCATAAGGTGTCAATTCTACTTTGGGTTAACAAAATACCCTGACCCCGATAGGAAATCAAAGAAAATTCAAACCGCAAGAGGAGAAAAAATTCTTTCTCCATTTGACGGAACCCCTCTTCCGATAATTCCCACCCGAAGGAACGGGGTTAAATCTCTCACCCCAATTTGGATAAAGTTTCCCTTATAGCCCATATGAGGGTATCGAGAACGTAATCCATCTCCTCCTGTCGGATAACCAGGGGCATCATCAAAACCATTACATCCCCTAAAGGTCTCAAAAATACCCCACTTTCGCGGGTTTTGTAGGCAACTTTAAACCCTATGCGGTCTCCGTAAGGATAGGGTTCCCCGTTGGGTTTTCTAAGCTCTATCCCCACCATGAAGCCCAAAGTTCTTATATCGAACACCCAAGGGAGGTCTTTAAATTCTTCCAACCTCTCGTGGAGGTACTTTATCTTCGGTTGCAACCTCTCGAGGGTCTTTTCGTCCTCAAAAATTTGGATATTTTCAAGTGCCACCGCGCAGGCGAGGTTATTGCCCGTATAGGTGTGCCCGTGGTAAAAGTGTTTAGCCTCTC